>NZ_PNOR01000037.1 GCF_002869765.1 Deinococcus planocerae
GCTCTGGCACTGATGACGGTCATGCCAGACGTTCATTTGAACCGCCTGCTCCTGACGTTCAGCAGAAACTCGGAATTTCTCCGCCAGCACGGCTATTCACTGCGCTATGCGAGGTGCAACTCCTGAGCTTTGGGGTCCAAGCGCACAGGGTCGTCCAGGAAGACACTCGTGTGGATGCCGTACCCCTGATATTGGATGCGGCTCAGTGTTCCTGCAACACCCGTCGTGTCTGGAGAGTTCACTTCCAGTTTTGAGATACGCCGCTTTACCCCCTCGATGTGGTCATGGGTGATAGGCGTCAGGTCCTCATAGAACACGTCTTTTCCTTGATACCGCTGGATTTTGAGGTAATCGGGGTGCATGCGGACCGTGATCGCGCCAGTTACTTGTTTCAGCGCGTTGCGAAAGGCAGCCCGCTGCCCGGGAGGCACCATATCGGCCAGGACGTCCCGTATCTGGTCATGCGTGAGTGTCCACGCGCTGGCGAGCGCGCTCGTAAGCTGCGGTCGAGAGACGTCAAAGCCTCGTGCCCCATCCGGGCGTTTCAGGGTCTGAAGGCGAACCTCGACGCGGTGTACAGCGCGCCCGAGGTCCCAGGCCCAGTTGCCGGGACGGGTCGCGATGAGGTGCGGGAGGTCGTGGAGGCCGTGCGTGGCTCCCAGGGCGGCGGCCATCAGTTGCTCGCATTGCGCGACGCTGGGCACAAGCTCAAGGTTCAGGTGCGAGAACGCAGTGTGCAGATTGAGGGCTTGATGCCGAAGAGCGCGGTCGTCCATAACAGTCCTGTCCGCGCGTCATCTGGGTTGGGTGGGTCCTCGCTTGCCGTCCCGGGGACGCGCGTTCAGGGCTGGGTTGGAGCGCAGCTCGTCGTGGACCGTGAGCGCCGAGGCGCCTGCGAGGGGTCACACCTGTGGTTTGAGCATACACGATCAGGAGCATCTGGAACAGCGCCTTCGGGACGAGCGGCGTACGGCAGCCGACCACATCGTCTCGAGTGAATCGCTGCCTCTTAACACCCCCGGCTGCTCAGCGCCGCCCCGCGCAACTCGAAGTACCGGGCGTGGTGCGTTAGCTCCCGGTGCCGGAAAAGCTGCCACAGCAGGTCCAGGGCGTGCGTCGCCACCATCCGCCCCACGAAGAGGTCCTGACGGCTCAAGGCCTCAATGGCACTGCAACTCGGGGTGTCGTCCTCGGGCCCGGTGGTGTCCATCAGTTCCGGGTGGAGTTCCGTCGCACAGGGCAGATGATGCTTGAGGCGCTTGCCCGCTTCCCGGGGCGTCCCGAGGACAACCTGACCCGTCGTGAGGTCATTCCCGCAGTCCAGCCAATATCGCCAGGTGTACATCCCCTTCCCGTGCGCGGCGAAATGCAGACTCCTGCGGGCCGCCCGGGAATCGACGCAACTGATCACCAGATCCCAGGGCGCCCGGGCACGGTGCCCGCTGAACTTGAGGGGAACGGCGACCCAATCGAGGTTGCACGCCAGGTTGACCCGGGTGACGAGGGTCTCGGCCTTGTTCCGCCCCAGGTCGCTGTGATGGTAGCGCTGGCGGACCAGGTTGGCGTGGCTCACCTCGTCCGGGTCGAACGCCGTGACGTACAGGCCTGCGTGGTCGAGTGCCCGAAGTGCCAGATGCAGGTGCGTCAGGCCGGTCAACACTTCGCTGCCCGTGCCGCCCACGCCGACGACGGCGACCTTCAGGCGTTCCCGGCCCAGGAAGCTGGAGGGGAGCTTGTGCGTCATCAGCGGCCTCCCAGGGCCTGTTCAAGGGTGAGGCCCGCCGGGACCAACCACTCGTCCCTGAACTCGCCTGCTTCCCGTACGGCGTCCCACAGCTCGCGGTAGGTCCCTCCCGTCGCCCAACGCTTCTGGCTGTCGGCGGGCTTGACGAAGTTCGAGTAGAAGAAGGCCTGCGTCCAGGCGTCGGCGTTCTCCGGGGTGATGGCCCCCGGGCGCTGCATGCTGCCGTTGCAGACCGCGTGGTTGCTGAAGATGTTGAAGTACGGCGCGCGGTAGAGCGGGGTGTTCCCGGTGGGTCGCTCCATGCCCCGCAGCGCGTAAGCGAACATCTGTGCTCCCCGAGTGACGAACAGGAGACGTGGTTGGGGAAAGACCTGCCCGTCCAAGGCG
This sequence comes from Deinococcus planocerae, assembly GCF_002869765.1. NCBI lineage: Bacteria > Thermotogati > Deinococcota > Deinococci > Deinococcales > Deinococcaceae > Deinococcus > Deinococcus planocerae. The sequence continues at coordinate 2,132 of NZ_PNOR01000037.1, forward strand.
GCCACAGCCTTGTCCGTTGCTCCCTGAAACAACAATCGCCGTTCCTGGCGCTCGACGACCCAGGCGAGGGAGCCGACGCCTAAGGCGACGACGTGCTCAGGCACGAGGGTCAGGGTCTGCATGGCGTTAAGTTTCAACAGGGTCTCGATGGTGTCGCGCGTGACATTGACGCCCTCGGCCATGTACAACGCCCCGTCCCTTTCGCCGAGGTTGTGCTGCATGACGATGCCCTGTTCCTGGCGGTGGTCGGTGTACACGATCAGGGCGAGACGGGCGTGCACCTCGGGCAGTGCGTTCAATTCCAGTTGCATACGGCCTAGCGTCTCCGCGCTAGCGGGGGAGGGTCCCAGGCGAAAACGGGACGGAGGGCCGCTCCCCCATCCCGTCAGTCGTCGGTGTCGATGATCAAGTCCGTGACCGTCTCCAGGTGCCGTTCCGCGTCCCGGTACAGCCGCACGAGCTGCACTGCGCGCTCGGCGTCCTCGGGCGTGTGGATGCGGATCAGGAGGTTATTCATGAAGCCCTCGGTCTGGGCGGCGAACTGCCAGGTCTCCTCCAGGCGTTCCTGCACGGCGTTCAGGTACCCGCTGGAGGTCCGCCTACCTTGCCCCGAGAGGATCACAGTGGGATTGCGCCGATATTCCCCGCGGGCACAGGTCGCTGCCAGGTCCTCGTCGCCCAGCAACGCGTACACCGTCTGGTCGATGTCCCGCAGGGCGATCAGGGCCCCGGCGATGATTGCTACCCGCTCCGCCCACAGCCCCGTGTGTTTCCGTGCGACCTCCAGCAGCTCCTCGGGTGAGAGACGGTACTTCTTGCTGACGGCGGGCAGGGCCTCGGTCATCCCGATCAAGCGCAGCAGATCTCCCGGTGGCGTGCAGCGGCCTCGGGCCTCCCGCACGACCTCTGCCCGGGTGGGGGAACGGCCCAGTTCCTTGCGCAGTTCAGCGTGGACGTCCTGCCAGAAGCCCTTGACGCTGCCCTCGTGTTCGAATGTCTCCGCGTCTTCAAGGGCGTCGATGGCGGTGTACACGCTCCAGGTGCTGCGGGTGAACAGACTGAGGTTGGCAAGGATGCTCCCGAGCAGGTACGGGTGCAGTCGGTGTAGGGCTCGCCGTGCCACGATACATGAGAACGCCGCGCACTGCGGGGCGTGCACGAGGGTGAGGACGAGTTCGTGCACGCCCCGCGCTTCCTCTGCCTGCCCCCCATCTCCGGTCTCCTCGTACCAGGTGAGGTGCAGATTCCGCCAGCCGCACTCCAGGGCACCGGGCGTGCCGTTCACCCGCCGGAGGTAGGCGTGGATGGTCTCCCGCCTCTTGGGTGGCAAGGCGGGCAGCAGTCCGACCTCGATCAGGGTCGCCAGCAGGGGCAGAGCGCCTTCCAGCCGGGACAGGGCACCCGCGTGAACGCGGGTGGCGGGAACGTCCGCTAGGGGCAGGCCACTCAAGGTCAGCCGCGACAGGCTGAGCGGACTCAGGGCAGCAGGGGCACCTCCCGGGGCGCGAGGGGGAGCGGGGTCGGGTCGTGCCGGAGCCTGAGGAAGATCTGGCACAACCGCTGGTGACTGGAGGCGTCCTTCCCGGGGTCGAAGCGGTCGACGTGGGTGGGCAGGAGGGGTTGCCCCCTCACCCAGCCCGCCACCTGCTCGGGGGACCATGTCTTAGCCTTTCGTGCCGAGGCGCTTCTTGACGGTGTAGACACGCTGGCCCTCCTGAAGCTCGGGGCCTTCGACGACCGCCGTGGCGAGTTCGGGAGTGGTGAGGGCGTGGATTTTGACGACGTCCTCGACGCTGACGGTGGGGCTGACGTCGGCGAGTTCGCGGCCTTCGTAGACGATCTTGCGCTGGACTGCGGTCACGGTCACTTCAGTGCTCTGGGTCATGGGGCAACCTTCCTTTCGAGGAGCCCACCCCGGCGGGAGCCGGGGAGGGTCAAGGGCGTGGTTGGAAGAACGCGAGGAGGTCGAGGGCCAGCGCGGCACGGTCCCGGATGCCAGCCTGGTCACAGGCCTGGGAGAGACGGGTGAAGCTGTTCAGGACTTCGCGTGCGAGGGAGATCGCGCTCTGCTGGTGGGCGCCGTGCTGAATCAGCAGGACCGCGAGAGTCTCATGGGTGTCGGCAGCCGTCGCTGTGGGGTCTCTGGTCGGTGCGGCGTCGGTGTCAAGCGCCTGCCGAGTGAACAGGAAGCGGCCGTGGAGGGTGGTGACGAGCAGGCCCCGGTGGGTCTCGTCTATCCCGACGACATCAGAGAGCGGAAGGGTCTGGTCGGCGGGCAGGGTACTCAGAATCTGCCCGTCCTCGTTCAGGCGGTGGCGGAAGGCGGGACGGAGTTGCAGGAGGGAGGTGGTGAGGCGGTCAGCGGCAGGTGCGTTCATCCAGGGCTCCTGGCAGGGCAAGCCCCCAGTCCGTGGACTGGGGGTGAAGGAGCGGTTCAGAACAGGCTGGGGGCGCTCGCCTTTTTCAGGACGAAGGCGGTCTTGGTTTCCTTGCCGGGCTTGACGCTCAGCTTCTGGGTCTGGGCCTCGTAGCCCGGGGCGTCGAGGCTGAGGGTGTACTCCCCGGCAGGCAGCGGGGTCTTCTTCCCAGCCTGGAAGGGGTGGGTCTTGCTGCCCCCGTCGGTGAGGACGAGGGTGGCGTCCCTGGGTGAGACCTCGACGGTGAGGTGCCCTTCCTGGCTGGCTGGTGTGGCGGGCTTACTCGGGGCGGCCTTGGGCTTGGCCGCGTTTTGGGTGGCCTTGCGATGCGCCTCGGCAGCGGCTCGGACGGTCGCAACGTAGTGCGCGGTGTCCCGGGCCACGCTGCGACCCTCCCGGTACTCGTTGAGCTTCATGACGAGCTGGGTATCGAGCGCGCTCGGGAGCCCCTTCACCTGCAGGGGCACTACCGTGCTGTTCGGTTCGTCCTGGATGGGAGTGGGCTGCACGGTCACGAGGAGCGTGTCCCCGACGCGGGCGAGGATCAGGCTGAGGGTCTCCCCCGCCCCGAGGGTGCCGGCGAGCTGGCTGATCATCCCGGCACCCAGCGTCCCTTCCGGCCAGGTGACGGGTGGGGTGGCCTCCGGGACGGTGCAAGCAGGGTCCAGCCCGTCTGGACCAGCGTCGTCTGCTGCCGGGTCCACGTCCTCGGCGGTCTCGTCCAGTTCAATTTCACCCTCCTCGCTTTCCTCCCCGTCCTCCAGGCCCAGCGTGTCGTCGGTGGTGACCGGTTCAGGCGTCGTCTGCGGGTAGTCGAGCGCCTCGTCCACGGCCCCTTGTTCGGCGCTGGCGGCGGGGACGAAGGGCAGGTTGACCGGGTGGGAGAGGGCCTGCACGTCGGCGAGGAGCTGCTCGGCAGCCGGGACGTGCTCTTTGGCGTTTTGGTTCTTCTTGAAGAGCCCGACCGCTTCCTCGTACAGGTCGGGGTGCTGCCCGTGGAGGCGGGCCATTTCCCGCTTGAGGTCGTCGTGGACGTCTTGCAGGGTGCGCCGGGGTTCGTCGAAGGGGAGCAGTGGAGCGGTGTTGCCCTGAGTCATGGTTGGAAACCTCCGCCGCCCGCCCCACCGCGTCAGCGGTGAGGGTCAGGCCGCCCGGCGGGTTTCCCCAGTGGGTGCTCAGGTGGCTGGCGGGTGCGGGTGTGGGCGACGCGGCGCCGAGGACCGTCCCGGACCAGGAAGTGGTGGCGCGGGGCAGCCGTTCCTGGCAACTCCGCTTCCTGCTGAGGCCGAGTCGGATCGGCCGGGAGCCTGACGAGCGCCGAGAGGAGGCAGGCCAGGAGGGTGTTCCCTGTCCGAAGGTCTCACCCGCCCTCCCGCGCCCGCAATCCCGCCGGGATGGGGCTGTACTCGGCGTCCACGAAGAACAGGTCCCGCCGGCTGCGGGTGAAGGCGACGAACTGGAGGCATCGCTCGGCCTGGAGCGCCTGCGGCGTCCTGGCCTTGGGGTGAGGAAGCAGAGCGGGCTCCAGGATGAACACGCGTTCGGCCTCCTGTCCCTTGGCACGGTGGACCGTGCTCAGGACGACGCTGCGCTCCGGGTCGCCTTGAAACAGCAGTCGGATGTTGGCGACGAGTTGCCCCAGCGTCTGGGCACCCCCGGCATCGAGCACCCGCGTGATTGCCGAGAGCCGGTCGGCCAGTCCGGCCAGGCGCAACCCCGGATCACGGCCCTCGCGCTCGGCCTCCCGGGTGAGCTGCTCGGCGAGGAAGGTGGCATACCCATTGAGCTGCCCGGTGATGTCGATGAGCGGCAGGCTGTCCTTGACCTGGTCACGCTGGGGCTTCGTTCCGTCGAAGGTGGCGGCGTCGCGGGTGAAGGCGACCAGGCTGCGGGCGAGATCCCGGCCCCGGACGATGGCGGGGATGCCCGCGGCGACCAGCCGGTAACACCAGTCGACGAGCGGTGCGTTCGTGCGGCAGAGCACCAGGTCGCCGGGCCTCGCCAGAGCAAGGAACTCCTCGCCGCTGAGATCATCGAGGGTGCCCCCTGGTGCGCCTGGGGCGGCTTCGAGGGCTTGCCCGAACGGTTGGGCGAGTGCGACGTGTCGCCAGGGGCAACGGTAAGTGATCGACAGCGGCCGCCGGATGGCCCCGAACAGTTCGGTGAAGTGGCGCAGGCTGTCCTGATCGGCGCCGTTGAAGCTGTAGATGCTCTGTGACTGGTCCCCGACGCCTACCACCCGGGTGTGCTCGTCGGTGGCCGCCTGGAGCAACCCTAGCTGCGCGCGGGAGAGGTCCTGAAGCTCGTCGACCAGCAGGAAGCGGTACGGCGTGCTCAGGCGCCAGCCGAACACTCCCGGAGCGAGCACCTGGTCGGTGAAGCTCATGACGCGCCCGTCCTGCAACAGCTTTAGGCCTCGCCGCAGCACCTTCAGTGTCAGGGTATACAGCGCCGTCTCCGCGCCGAGGATCGGGGCATCCACGGCGTCCATCGCCTCGGCCCAGTCTTCCAGCCGGGGGTCCAATCCCAACGCGTGCCCCACATGCAGTTCGACGCAGGCGCCCAGCCGCTCGGCGAGTTCTCGCCGGGCGGCGGGCGAGGCGCCCCGGGCTTCGCAGACGATCTCGCGAATCAGGTCGTCGTACTTGCGCGGCTCGAATTTCAGGCCGCTGAGGTTCTGGGTACAGATCAGGTGGCCCAGGCTGCTAACGGTGCGCACGTCGAACTCGGGCGGGATGACCTTCTTCAGCGTCCCGACGATGTCCTTGTTGAAGGCGAGGAAGGCGCCCTTCTCCCCTTGTGGCAGCAGGCCGAGTTCCAGGATCAGGGCGGCGATCATCTCCAGCAGGGCGGTCTTGCCGCTACCCGGCCCGGCCTCCACGGTGATGGCGCGGACACCCCGGGTGACATCGTGGAGGATGGTGCGCTGATAGGCGCTGGGGGTGCGCTTCTGTCGGACGGTGGTCTTGGCGCCACGGCGGACGGCTTCGAGGTGGTCGAAGAGGGTCTGGTTCATGGCCCACCTCCTTCAGCGGAATACGAGGTCGAGCTGGCTGCCGATCTGGCTGGGGTCACTCTGGACTTCCAGCAGTTGCAGGCCGTCGAGTAGGCGGGCGAGTTGACGTTCCTGTCGGGTCCGCAGGGCGGTCAGGATTAGGTGTAGGTCGGGACCGAGCGTCAACGAGAAGCGCTGGGACAGCAGGAGCTCCTGACGATGGGGCAGGGCGTGGGCTCTTGGGTGGGTCCGCAAAGCTTCTTGAATCTGCGGCCAGGCGTCGGGGGGAGCGGTGACGGGGACCCGGGTGTGGAGGGCGAGTTGGAGGAGGGGGCTGGTGCCGACGAGCAGGAACTCGCCTTGCTCGTGCCGGAGGACCTGGCCCTGAAGAGTAAGGTGGTCGCCATCGTTGGGAGACGGCGCTTGGGCGGTGAGCAGGAGGGGGTGTGCCCCGGGCTGGGTGAACACACGCAGGGCATCTGCCGGGCCCTGGGAACCTTCGGCAAGCGCGACGGCTTGCCAGGGGGTGCCGTGGTACAGCACGGCGAGTGGGAGGGTGGAAGGCATGGCCGAGTGAGCCCCGGGGGGTCCCGGGGAGGGTCTGCGGTGCTTCAGATGGGAGAGTCGGACTCCCGGAGGTAGCAGGGGAGTTCAACCTCTCCGAGTGTTATGTCGAGTAATAACAACATAAGTTCAATCAAGCCCACCCCCACACTCGCCCAAGCCCAAGCCTCCCCAGCCCATACACATGAAAACCCGCCTCCAGAAGAAGAGCCCTAAACATCCGTGCCCGATACTGCACCGAGCATTCCCCCATGACCGACCCCCAACCAGAAGCCCACTACGAGCAGTTCCAGGAAGGCAAGCACGTCGACAACCTCACCGTCGAGGATGTCAGCCTGACGCAAGCCCGCTTCATCCTGCGCGGTGCGACACGAGCCCGCCTCACCGACTTCCTGACCGACCACCCCCTGGCCGCCCTCACCCTGCACGCGCTCTCTTCACGCTTCACCACGGGCCAGTACACCCCGGACACCCGCGCCCTCGAACTGAACACAGCCCGTGCAGGAAGGACCTTCGGAAGGACGGAACCCATCGGGCAGGTCGCCGCCGTCTCGGCCTGGGGAACCACCAGGGAGGAAGCAATGCAGATGAGCTTCGTGCACGAACTCGGGCACCACCTTCTGGAGAAGCATCCACCCGCCTTCGAATTGGCCCTCGCCGCTGCTCGCCATCCGGAGGTCAGCCCCGTGAGTCTGCGGGCACGGTTCGACTGGCAGGAATACTTCTGCGAGACGCTCACCGCGTTCACCTTCTTCCGAACGGAACTCATGCGTCACGATTCCGTCGGGCATAAGATGGTTCAGGAACTCCACGCCACGCTCAGGAGGTGACGTCATGACGATGCTGAACCAGCGATTCGACGAGATCACGACGGAACTGTTCCTGTCGAGGCGGGCGGGCACCCTGACGCCGGAGCGGTACCTGGACCTGGAGCGCCAGGCGTTCGTTGAACTCGAGCAGGTGTTCGCCTCCCTACCAGAGGACGTGCAGTGGTTGCGGGATGACCTGCGAGCGGAGGTCACGCGCTACAAGCCCGAGATAGTCCAGCAAGCCTTAGCCCGGTAACCATTCAGCGGGCTCGATCCCTTGGGAGCGAGACGCGTCGAAGGGTGAAGAGTTGAGGTGGCGCTCTGAACTTGCTGTCGACGGGGAGCACATCAGGAAGATGTGCTCTCGCTCTTTTTGGAAGGTCGGCGGGAGTCGGCGGGAAGGTGGGGCTGGGTTCGTCCTCGTGGGGACGGCAGGTCAACTCCAGCTCAGGGGTTCGTCTCCCCTGCTTGAGCGGGTGCCGGAGCAGGGGGAAGAGGGGAAGGGTGGGGTTGGTGTTTATTGTTATTACTTGCCATACAATGACGCATGCACCCCGCCGACGAACACGCTCAGAAACTAACGCTCGCCCTGCGGGAGTACGACCTCGATCAGGTCGTCGGCCTCCTCCCCGCCCTGGGTGAACCCCGCCGCATCATCCACTCCGTCCTCAAACCCGTCTTCCAGCACGCCCAGCAAGATCAGGTCGATCTCCTCCATCCCCCCCACGACTTCGACGCCTGGCTGCACTCCTTCATTCACCTGCGTCTCGGTGGCGAGGGCACCGTCGCCAGCGGGACCGTCATCAATCGTCTGACTGTCCTCTCCCGCCTCTACAACCTGCTGCGCGACGAGGGGTTGATCTCCACCAACCCAGTCCGCGAGACCCCCCGACCCCAGCGCGCCAGCGAGAACCGCGGCGACATGCTCACCCGCCAGGAACTCACCCGCCTCCACCAGCAAGTCACCGACCCAGGGTTGAGGGCGGCTTTACTCCTCATCGACCGACTCGCCTTCGACACCCGCGAACTCCGGGAGTTGACCTGGGAGGGTGTGCACCTGGGACTGGGCACCCTCGTCCGCGGTCGCACCGTCGCCCGGATTCCGGAAGAGGTGGAGCAGGCATTACAGGTCCTCCAGCGGCAGGCCGGCGGGGAACTGCACGCCCAGGGGCCGGTCTTCTCCTACACCGACGCCACCCTCCGCCCCGCCCTCTTCAAAGCCTGTCACGCCGCCAACGTCCCCTATTCTCCCCCCTCCCGCCTGCGCCTCGCTGGCTTGCGCGACCACGGGGAGAGACTCAGCAGGCAGGACGCCGGGTTCCTGGGTGAGCCGGCCTTCGAGCACGCCAAACGCGTTGCCGGTGCCTTGCAGGCGGAGGACCAGCCCAAGCGGGCGCCGCGCCACGCGAGAGCGTAAAAGCATCTGAGCGCCGTCGCGCGAGGACCCAGGGCTCCACAGCGCCGAGTACCAGGCACACTTCCGGAACTCTCCGCCCCATCCGGCGGTTCCTCACCAAGGCCCGCAGGCACGGGCTACAGTAACCTCAGACCACCAGCACGTCCTGAAGACGGCCAGCCGGGTGTTCAAAGGTCCAGGTGTAGCATGACTGTCTTGCCTCTCTCCCCTCCCCTGCACGTTCACAACCAGCAGACCTTCGAGACCTGTATCGCGCTGACCCTTCAACTCGTCGCCACCCTGGAGTTCGCTCCCGTCCTCGGACGCGATAGGCCCACGCGGGAGATGATCCTCGCCTTCGCCGAACAGGCCGAGCGTCACGCGCAGGGCGTCGCTGCCCTCGCCGGAGCCCCTGAAACCGACCTTCAGGCCGCTGGGCAGCACTGGTACGCCAACCTCACGGCGCAGCGTGACGACCCCCTGCAAGTCGCCTATCACGCCCTACACGCTGCGGCCTACCTCGGCCTGGATGGCGGCGCGACCACCGGCACCCTGCTCGCTGCCGTCGCTCACGCCCTGCGCGTCCTCGCCGGGCGGGAAGGCACCTTGACAAACTGAACTGGGAGAACTGACACGCCGCGGGCAGCAGGTGTCAATGGCGCCGTAGAGATGGTTCTGGCGCCCTCTCGGTGCGACCCTGTCCCTGGCACCGAAGATGAAGGATGAACTTCGACCTACGCGCCCTCCTCACTCTGGATGGGCTGCATCTCGATCACGTCGTCCTCGATGAACAGAGTGGTCGCATCGTCGTCGAGGTGCATAGCACCACACCAACCCCGGTGTGCCCGAGGTGTGGGACGCCGTCTTCCCGGACGCGCAGCACGTACACCCGCACCCTCGCCGACCTGCCGTGGGGTGGGCGGCGCGTCGTGTGGCGGCTGCGCGTTCGTCGCTGCCCCTGTCTGTGTTCGTCGTGCCCGCAACGCATCTTCGCCGAACGCTTCCAGACCCTCACCGTGCCCTTCGCCCGTCGGACCTCTCGCTTGGCCGACTCCCTGCGCGCCGTTGGACTCGCGCTGGGTGGGCGGGGTGGTGAGCGGCTGGCTGGGTTGTGCTCCCTGGTGGTCGGGCGCAAGGCGCTGCTCACCCTCGTTCGACGGGTGCCGCCACCTTCGGTGGCGGCCGTCCGGGTGCTGGGCATGGACGACTGGGCGTACCGCAAGGGGCAGACGTACGGGACGATCCTCGTTGACCACGAGTCCAGGCGGGTCATCGACCTGCTGCCCGACCGGAAGCCGAACACCCTGGCCGCCTGGTTGCACGCCCACCCGGGCGTGCAGATCATGACTCGGGATCGTGCGGTGGTGTATGCCAACGGCATTCGGCAAGGTGCACCTGAGACGGTGCAGGTCGCGGACCGCTGGCACTTGCTGAAGAACCTGGGTGAGGCCGTGCTCCGGGGGTTGCTCGGACACGGCGAGGACCTCAAGGTCGCCTTCGCCGAGCCGCTTCCCAAACCGGGCGAGTCGAGTGCCGAAGCACTCGACTCGCCCGAGCTGAACTTGATGCCTCCCCAGCCCGATGTCAGCCCCCACAAGCAAGCTCAGTTTGACCGCATTCACGCCCTGCGCGCTGGGGGCCGCAGTTTTCGCAGCATTGCTTTCGAACTTCAGCTCAGCCGCAATACCGTCAAAAAGTACGCCCGACTCGACCGCTGTCCTGAGCGCATCCGGCGCCCACGAGGCCAAGCTATCGCTGCCTATGAGAGCTACCTGGTCGAGCGGTTCAACGCGGGCCAGCGCAACGCCAGGCGGTTGTGGGAAGAGATTTGTACGCAAGGCTTTACGGGCAGTGCGTCGGTGGTCCGGCACTACATGAGCGACATCCGCCGACAGCATGGCGTGACGGGACGGCGGGACGACGGCTCATCTGACCGACCCCAGGCGCTGGTCCCGACGGGCGCACGGCGGCCAACCCTGGCGACGCTGGCGTTCACTGTCATCCGTGAACCTGAGGAGCGCAATGACCGAGAACGCGACTGGATGGACAAGCTGATGCAGACGAACGATGAGGTGGCGAGCGTCGTGACGCTCGCCCAGCAGTTCGCCGACATGGTGCGGCGCCGCGACCCGAGCGAGTTGGGCACCTGGCTCAGGGCGGCGACCGACAGCGGTATCGCAGCACTCAAGGGCTTCGCGCAGGGCGTGTGGAGCGACCTGGAGGCGGTGCGGGAGGGAATGTGGCAGGCGTGGTCGAACGGGCGGGTGGAAGGGCACGTCAACAAGCTCAAGCTGGTCAAGCGCCAGATGTACGGCCGCGCGAAGTTTGATCTGCTGCGTGCCCGGCTGCTGGCCGCGTCGGGGTAGGGGTCGCACCGAGAGAGCGCCAGAACCATTTTTAAGCCGCCATCGTCACAGGGTCAGCAGGTGCGCTTCCAGGAGTGGATCTTCCTGCTCATTCCCGCTCCTCCTCCGGGAACGTGAAGGTCTGAACGAAGCCGAGGAACTTGGCCGTTCGGTGTGGCGGCACGAGACCCCGGTAGGACACGGAGCACGTCTGCTCGGAGAAGAGTTGCCAGGCGAGTACGACCTGCCCATCCGAAAAGTGGGCGAGTTCCGGGTAACTCACCCGCAGACGGGGGAGGTGTTCCGGTGCCCGTGCCGGGTACGCTACTTCCTCCCCCAGCCACCGCTGGAACGGGCTAAAGGCGTAGGGGCTGGACGTGCCCCCGGCGTTGCGCATGGCTGCATCCAGAAAGGCGGCGGAAATGGGCAGATGTCGGATCATGCCCGGGCGCCACCCAAGCGCGCCCTGCTGCCGCTCGGCAAGTAGAGGCCAGACCGCTGCCGTGAGGGGCTCGAGTTGATGAAACCCATCGTCGTGACGGAAAGTCCCTTCACCACCGTCATCAAGCCAGGAGAGCGAGCCAACGGTGAAGATCCGAGACCACGTGGACCAACCAGGCAGGCTTTCCTGAGTTTCCCGGTACTCCAGCAAAAAGGGTGCGCCGGGCCACTCGAAGGTAGCCTGGCGTTCGCGCCGAGTGTGGCCTTCCCGCTGCCGTTCATGCTCCTCTGTTTCGAGCAGCTTGAAGGGGAGCAGGGGCAGAGGGTGGCGACGCCGGACTCGCGTCATGTGTTCTCCTTCCAGAAGTCTGCCATGATCCAGACGCATTCCACTCCTTTGCATAAGTACAACGGACTCGACTCAGCACTGCCGGGTGGGACGGCAGTGGCGAGCCTCAATTCAGGCGGAGCCGTTCTGCCTCCCGTGCCTCACGTTCCTCGACGCTGAGCGCTCCTTCCCGTCGCATCTCCTCGACCACCTCCTCCCAGGAAGCGGGGATGTCGAGGGCGTCCTCCTCAGCGCGATCCGGGTCTGAATTTTCAGGACGCCTCCCCGAGCCGTCGAGGTGGAGGCCAATCCGCAGATCGGGAACGAGAGGACCTGAAGTGTCCTCCATCACCTGGCTCAGCCAAGCGGGGAAGAGGAAGGGCTCCATCCGGCGTGGCAGGTGCAGGCCAGGGCGATTGAGCGAGCCCCGCACTTCCTGACAGGTCCCCCACCGGTTTCTGATCCCGCTCATGCAGAAAGCCCTCGGGAAGGCCATCTGCTGCTTGGCGAGCTGAAATTCCTCTTGTCATGGTTGGCCTGGGTCTTCATCAACTTGCAGCATGGGTGCAGCTCAGGTTGGAAGGCAGGGGAAACTCGACCGCCGGGGACCAATGCACGCGGCGGTCTTCGGTGAGGGCCTCCCAGGCACCCTCCAGCAGGTGCCCTTCCTCCTGTGGGCGGATGATCCGCCGCGAGCCAGCCTGCACGAGCGCCACCGCCGCCCAGCACTTCAGGGGCTTCTCGCGCCCTTCCGAGCCGACGCCTTGCCCGATGACCCCGCAGTGCGCCGGGTCTTCCTCGGGGTTGTGCCTTTCGTGCTGGCCTCCCGCTTCGTCCGTTTCCCCTTGAACGTCCCGTTCAGCACGTCAGCCAATGTCTTCTGCGTGAGGTCCTCGGGCAGCAACCCCTCCGGCAGCGGCACACTCCGCCCCTGCGCCCTGAGGAGCACCTGCCCCGCCCGCACCTCGAACACTGCCTCGAGATGCGGCACCTGAACACGAGGAGACTCCCGTCCCGCTCGCTCAATGGCCGGAGCAAGCTTCCCCTTCCACACCCCATCCAGGTACTGTGTGCGCGTCAACTCCCCCTCCGCGATGCGGTCGAGGTCCCGCTCCATCTGCGCCGTGAAGGTCGTATCCACCAGTTGCGACACCTGCCGCATCAAATATCCCGCGATGAGCAGGCCCAGGGGCGTCACGTGCAGTTGCCGTTGGCGCACGGTCACGTACCCGCGTTTCTGCAAGGTGTCCAGCGTGCTCCCGTAAGTGCTGGGCCGCCCGATCCCTGCTTTCTCCATCAGCTGCACAAACTTCCCTTCCGTATACCGGGCCGGGGCACTTGAACGTTTCTCCTCCACCCTGGCGTCCTTCAAGGCGAAGCTCTCCCCCACCTGCACCCGGGGCAAGGCCTGCTCGTCCTCGTCCGCCTCCTGGTCGTCGTACAGGGCCGTGAAGCCCTTCTCGATCAGGCGGGCGCCGCTGGCCTGCAACGTCACCTGCCCAGCTTTCAGCGTGATGCTCGTCTTTTCTCCTGTGGCGTCCCGCATCTGCGAGGCCAACGTGCGGTCGGAGATCAATCGGTACAGAGCGAGTTCGTCCCCACTCAGGTCGGTGTCGTTCGGGGCGAGGAACTGGCCCGCCGGTCGGATGGCCTCGTGCGCCTCCTGAGCGTTCGCACTCCGCGTGGCGTACTGCCGGGCCTTCTCCGGGAGAGCGGCTGGGCCGAAGCGGCTCTGGATGGCCTCGCGGGCCAGGGTCTGGGCTTCCTCACTCAGACTGGGACTGTCCGTGCGGATGTAGGTAATCTAGCCGTTCTCGTACAACGTCTGCGCGAGCTTCGTCACTGCCGCTGCACCCAGCTTCAGTTTCGCGTTCGCCGCCTGTTGCAGGGTGGACGTGGTGAACGGAGCCGGGGGCTTGCGGGTGACTGGTGTCACCTCCACGGCCTGCACGACGCCCCGCTGCCTTTCCAGGTACGCCTTGAGTTGCTCGGCTTTCTCGGCGTCGAGTTGCACGACCTGCACGTCCGGCTTCAGCTCGCCCTGGGGGGTAAAGCTGGCGGCCGTCGCTAGGGGCACGTCCCGCAGGGCCACCACCGTCGCGCGGAAGGGCGGGCGGCTGTCCACTCCCACCGTCACCCGCCAGTAAGCCGACGGAATGAAAGACCAGCGGCTGTGCTCCCGCTGCGACAGCAGCATCAAGGCGGCGGACTGCACCCGTCCGGCCGACTGACTCCCGCCCACCGCCGACCACAGCAGGGGGCTGACCCCTTACCCGGCCAGACGGTCGAGCACCCGCCGGGTCTCCTGCGCCCCGACCAGGTAGTAGTCAATGGGGCGGGGGTGGGCGACGGCCTGTCTCAAAGCAGATTCGGTGATCTCCTGGTAGGTGACTCGCTGCGCCTCTTTACCTAGACCAAGGAGCACGGCGAGGTGCCAAGCGATGCTCTCCCCTTCCCGGTCCGGGTCGGAGGCGAGCAGCACCTGCTGTGCTCCCTTAGCAGCGGCTTTGAGTTCCTGGATGGTCTTGTGCTTGCCCTCGCGGATGACGTACAGCGGCGCGTAGTTCTCCTCCACGTTCACGCCGAGGCGTGCCCAGGGGAGGTTGCGGTGTTTCTCGGGCAGGTCTTCTTTGCGGGCGGGAGGGTCGCGGACGTGGCCGAGGCAAGCCCGGACGGTCCAGCCGCGGCCGAGGAGGCTCTGGATCTTCTTGGCTTTGGCCGGGGACTCGACGATCAACAGCTTCATCGCCCCTCCCGGCGGTTCAGGCCCATACCGTCATGATGCCGGGGGCTGGGTTGGACACAGCGGTGAGGAGCGGAAAGCGCGCAGGGAACGGCCCCCTGCGCTGCTGGCTGAGGCTAGTCTGCGGCGTCGGGGGTCGGTGCGCCTTGCCGGGGCAGGGCGTAGCGCTCCTGCCGCTTGCCCCCCCGGAAGATCGCCAGCGTCACGTACTCGAACTCGCCGTCCGCTTTCTCACGCACATGCTCCTGATCCGTACTCTTCGCGCCCCGGCTGATCTTGACTGCCGCAGGCAGCTTCATCTTGCGTGAGTCCACCGCCTCCAGTTCTCGAATCTTGTACGCCTGCCCCCGATGGATGATCAGGACGTCACCCTCCGGATTGGTCCACCTCCTGGCCCCGATCAAGCTCCAGTCGAAATCGGAGAAATTGTCGTAGGGGAACTGATACCCACCGGGCGGCACCTCGCCGCTGGTCCACCCCAAACGGCCGTATTTTCTGAGGGTGTCCTCCAGCGCCCGCTCGTCCGGGACGTCCACCAGAACCTTCGCGCCGAGGTCGCTGCGAAATTCAATTTGCATGGGTTACCTCCACGGGGGAACCTCCCGCCCCGGCGGGAGAGGGTCAAGCCTGGAACCGTTCACGCCCGGCAGAGGGAAGGGAGGTCTCTCCCTCCCCCTCAGGCGGCGTGGGCGCGGTCCCGGATCGGATCGGCCACCAGAGCGGTCGCCACGATGGCTAACAGACGCTCCCTGAACCTCTCGGAGACCAGTTGCTTCTGGGTGCCCTCTACCACCCAAGTGTCACTGCTCAGCACTGCGACCTGCGTGACGGTCAGGTGCTCGCCTTCCGTCCTGACCGCGTAATGCATCACCACGTGCCCGGTGATCAACAAGCTGCGCAGCGCATACTTGTCGGGACTCGCGTGCAGCATCACCTCGTCCCCCCTCACGCTCACGCTGATCACCCCCTCGGGATTCCGCGGCACCGGGTTCACTCGCCGGGCGTCCAGGGCATGGACGGCGGCGTTCTTCGGCAGGCTGATCGTGGGGCGTGCTCCCAGGCTGAGCGACTCGCGGTAATGCCCGGGGTGGGTGCTCGCCTCGTACCCGGTCGCGCCCGTCACCTGCCGGAAGTTCAGCACGGTACTCTCCCCCGTCTCCCGGACCACCGTCACCGCTCCGGCACTCACCTGCGTCACCTCGACCCGCCCACCCTCGTACACGAAGGTCAGTCCGACGTGGACGGGCAGCACCCCGATCCAGTGCAGCTCCCCCACGTAATTGAGCAGCCGGGCGAAGCTGAACTCTCCCAGCAGGTCGAGTTCCCGCCTCACCCGCCCGTACGCCTCCCGCGCCTGGGTCAGCAGGGCATGATCGTTGGCCGTCCAGCCGTTTTTGCGCGCCTTGGCCCGCTCGCGGACGGTCTGGACCCGCTCGCGCACGCTCAGGACCCGCGCCAGGACTTCGAGGTTGCGCCGCAGCGCCGCGCGGCCGGTGAGTTCTTCGAGCGTCTTCTTCTTTTCCCGGATCTCCCGGCGGGTCTGCTCGGGGTCGTCGCTGAGGAGCAGGGCCATCTCCTCCCCGTTGAAGCCTGCGGCTGTGTTCTCCAACTCGTCCACGTCCAGCCACAGTTGGGAGAGCCAGGACTTCTTCCCGCTCATGATCGTGTAGGTGATGGCGTCGAAGGACCCGCGCATCAGCAGGTACACGTTGCGCACTCGTTCCGCCGTGTTCCCCTGCCGTGCCCCGCGTCCGACGCGCTGACGGATCTCCTCGTAGTTCCACGGGATGTCGGCGTTCACGATCAGCGTCGTGCCGTGCTGGAGGTTGAACCCCTGTCCCAGCACGTCCGTCCCCAGGATCAGGGAGAGGTCCCCGAAGTTGTAGTCGTCCTCCAGGTCCTGGCGAGCCACGCTGCTCTTGTGCGTGTCGCTGGACACGATGGCGATCTCGTGCTCCGGGTACCCGGCCTCCACCAACAGCGCCTTCAGCCGGGCGAAGGCCCCCTCCTTCTCGCCGATGCTGAGGAACACGATGCCCTTGCCGCCCGACGCGCGGTTCTCCAGGGCGAGTTCTGTGATCTTCTCGAAGCGCGGGTTACGGCCCCCGACGCCCTTGAGCACCGGGTCCACGGTGAGCTTGCGCATCTCCCAGAGGATCGCGAAGGGGTGGTTCGGCCCTTTGGCCCGGGCGTCGGCGGTGCGGGCACGTTCGCGCAGCGACCGGTAGAGCACCGCCTGCTCCTCGCTCATGTCGATCATCACCTCCTCCGCCACCGCCGACGGGACCTTCAGCGGCTGGCCGTCCCGGGTGACGACCAGCGGGTCCCCGTAGGAGCGGGTGATGACGTGCCCGCTGATGATCCCCTTGAGTTCGCGTAACCGCCGGAAGCCCTTCACGCAGGGCTTCACCTCCACGCTGCCGTCCATCCCGGTCACGATGTCCGGCTCGATGCGCAGGTACTGCTCCATCAGGGCCTCGCCGGTCGGCAGGCCATAGCCCGGCAGGGCGTCCGTGACCATGCTGAGCATGGAGTAGACCTCCAGCGGACTGTTCTTGATCCACGACGCGGTGAAGGCGAAGGTGCTGCCGCCCCGCTCGCGGACGAAGCGGCCCTTGTGCAGCGCGTCGAGTGCCCTTTGGCTCTCCCCTCCCCCACCGAGAAAGCGGGGGGTCTCGCCGAAGGTGGTCGGCGGGGCGAAGAGATTCTTCAGGCCGTGGGCTTCGTCGAGTCCGGTAAAGTCGCATCCCAGCAGCTCGAAGGAGAGTTCGCCCTCCTGCGCGATCTTCGTGCGGGCAAGCATCGCGCCGAAGACGCCGAGTTTGCGCACGAGTTCCTGGTGCTTGCCCCGCTTGGGCGTGCCCTCGTAGCTGTCGGCGGTTTCCAGGTTCCGCTGATACTGCGGGTCCTCCAGGATCAGCCGCTGGCGGGTTTCACGCAGCATCCCGATCCCAGTGAAGGACTCGCGACTCATGATGACCAGGTCCACCTGACCGGCGCTGAGGGACGCGATCTTCTCGCGCTTGACCGCCGGAGAGTCCTCCTTCCAGGCCTCAATGCGTTTGCCGCCCTGGTCGAGCATGGGCGTGCCGTCGCGTTTGGTCTTGTAGACCTTGTTCCCCTGCCGGTCGCGCCGGACACTCATGCCCACCGTCACGATGTTCCAGTCGGGCAGCGCGAGGGCCGCGTTGGTCGCCCAGTTGCTGACCAGGCCGGCAGGCACGACGACGATAGGCCGCGAGGCGCGCCCGCAGGTCTTCAGGTATGCGATCAGGCCGAGCATCGCGAACGTTTTTCCCAAACCCACGTCGTAGTTGTTGACCATGCCGGTGGTGGCGGCCATCGCGCGGATGTCCATCACCTGGTAGGGGTGGTGCTCGGGCCCCCGCCAGTCGGGCAGGTGGAGGGGCCGCGCCGTTCCTTCTGGGCGCAGGATCGCGCCGCGGGCATAGGTGTACGCCTCCTCGACGACGCCCACGTGCGCACTCTGCATCAGCCAGTTGCCGAAGTGCGCCTGGGTCTGATCCTCGTACGCCTGGGCCGCGTCGATGGCCGTCGCGCGCTCCGCCTGATACTGCTCGCGCGACATCTCCCCCGCGCCACGAACGGCCTCCACCTCCGTCTTGTGGTTGAGGTAGTTCTCCAGCGCCCGTGCCTTCTCCTGGTCGAAGGCGCTGCGGGCTCGCACCCCCGCTTGGCCCGCTCCACCCTTGAGGCGGAAACGCACCGCACCGTTCTCCCGGCGCACGCTGATCAGCGGCTTCTGGTCGGCCGCACTGCCCAGGTAAGCGTTGACCCACTCTTCCAACACGGCGACGGGAATCACGGCGTCACGGGGGCTGAGGGTCAGTTCGCTGAGGTTCGCACGACGCACCCGGCTGATGAACAGGTCCGCCTGCCTCGTGAGCGCCGCCCGCCGGTGGCCGCCGAAGTGCTCGGCCTGCGCGCGGGCCTGCTCGGCGCGCAGGAAGGCGTGCCCGGAGTAATACAGCCCCGGTTCCACCCAGATTTCCCCGTTGAAGGCGTAGTGCCCGGTCAGGTGCGCCACCGCTTCCGGCTCGGACACCCCGGCGTACTGCATCAGGGTCTGCTCGGTGAGCGCCATCAGGTCGGCGAGCTGCTGGGCGATGTCCTCCATCCCGGTGGCCGTGATGGGCAACGCGTACGTCCCGTCATCCGGCAGGTTCAGCTCACCCAGGGCACCGAGATGGGCGAGCAGGACGGCGAAGAGCGAGTACCGGGGAATCAGGCGGGTAAAACGCTGGCGGTCGTACGTCCCGTGTGTGGCGCGGTACTGCACGTCCAGAGCCAGGGCCGTGCGGCGGCGCTGCGGGGTCTCAGGACGGCCCAGTTCGCGCGCCTCCAAGTACGCCTGGAGGGCCTGCGCCACCTGGACCGCCTGCGCGACGACCGGCGCCGCGAAGTCGTCGGTAACCACCCACTGCCCGAGCCGGAAGGCGTGGCGCCGGTCCGTGGAGAGGCTGCCCTCCGGGATCGCGTGCAGGTCCGCGCCGTGCGAGGCCGTCTCGGCGTTTCTGGCGGCGTCCTCCCCGAGCCGCTCGCGCACGGTCTCGATCAGGGTCCGGAACAGCACGGGGACGCTGTTCATCGCGGCCTGCATCTGGTCGTGGACACGCTGCACCTGACGGGTGTCCACCTCGCCTTCGAGCAGCGGGTTCCCGAAGCGGCCGCAGCGGAGGATGCTCTCCTGACTCAGCCGGAAGCTGCCGGAGAGCTGGCGCAGCCGGTGCGTCCAGGCCCCCTCCTCGCCCTCGGTGATAATCAGGCTGCTCCCGTCCACGAAGCGTTCGACCAACTCCCGGTGCACGGGATCGGCGACGAACTCCAGCAGCGTGTCCGTGACCTGGGCACCGCTGAGCGTGCTCAGAGCCTCCCGCACCCCGTGGTCGTGGCGTCGCAGGACGAGCAGCACCGTGGTGACCCCCGCCCCGGCTGCCTTGAAGGCCCCGGTGGGGACGAGCACCGCGTGCAAGGGCAGGGCGGAAGTGAGCAGTTCTTCCCGCCAGTCCCGGTGCCGGTGGCCGTGCAGCAGGGACAGGGGCAGCAGCACGCTGACGAGCCCGGTCTGGAACTGGACGCGGCGCAGGATCTGACGCATGAAGTACCGCTCGCTGCGGACCTCGTCGGGTTCGTGCAGCGCCCGAGTCTCGCCGCGCGGGCCGTAGGGCGGGTTGGCGACCACCAGGTCGAAGAGGGGGTCACTGCTGCGGGTGGTGTACTGCTCCAGCGGCATCACGTGGATGCTGGCGTGCGGCTGCAGGTGCGCGGCCGCCCGGCCCGCCACCGGGTCCAGCTCGACGCCGGTGAGCAAGACGCCCTCTGGGGCATGCGCGAGGACCGCCCCGTTCCCGCAGCTCGGTTCCAGAGCCCGGACGGGGCGCTTCTCGTCGCCCAGCTTGAGGAAGGGCGTGACGAGGTTCCATAACAGCGCCGCGACGGCACTGGGCGTGTAGAACTGGTCCACGCTCTCGCCGAGGCCGCCCCCGCCGCTGTAGGCCCGCAGGACGGCCAGGTCAGGGTGGGGGGCCAGGATCTCGTGGCGGGCTGCCTCATTTGCACCCAGGCGGGCCTGTTCTCCGCCGCCCGTCACCTCCACGCCGTAGGGCTCGCCGCCGGGGGCGGGGGCGGGCCGGGGGGCACCGACCACGTCGTAGCCCTCGCGGGTGAGCAGTTGTCCGTTCAGGGCCAGCGCCGACTTGTCGGCTGGACTGAACTTGGGCCAACTCATGTGGGCGTACGGCAACTCGCTGTTGAGGCCGAACAGCGCGAGGAATCCGGTCACGGCGGTCAGGGCGAAGCCTTTGGTTTGACGCATGCGATCCCGTCCATGCCGGATGGCCGTCAGGCCTCCGGCATGAGGGACCCCGCGTCGCCCGGGCGAGTTCCCCCCCGATCCCAGAGGTCACGTCCACGAACGGGCACGCAGGGTGGTGAGGGCAGCCTGGACCGTCCGGCTCACCTCGTCGAGCACCATCACCGGACAGGCAGCACCGAAGAGGTCCAGGTAGCTCGAAGCGGACTGGACGCTCTCGCCGATCAGGATGGGGACGACGTCGAGGGTCCGGCGATAGGGGCGCTGATCGTCCAGCAGCAGGCCGCAGGTCCTCACGTCGGCGGGCAGAAGTTCCCCGTCGGTGATCACGATCAAGATCTCCTGCTCGTCCGGCTGGGCACACCCCTGGAGGGCGAGTTCGAGGCCCCGGGAGAGTTGCGTGCCGCCCCCCGCCTCCAGGCCGGCCAGACGTGCGGCCGCTTCCTGCCAGGGGAGGTCGGGCGGGACGATCTCGTGAGCGGAGGTGGTGAAGCCGATCACCTGCAGCCGGCTGCGGGCGAGGTGGGCGGCGCGGGCGAGCATGAAAGCCGCCTCGCGGGCCGCGCGCAGGCGTTCCCCGGACATGCTGGTCGACAGGTCGACGCACAGCCGTAGCAGAAAGGGAACGGGACGATCTTCACCCACCCGGCGCCGGAAGGGACGCTCGGCGCCCTGCACGTGTCGGTCATAGCGGAAGCGTCCCCGCGAGCGGTGCGCTTCCTGCCGGGCGGGACGGCCGGGGGGTGCCAGGAGGGGCGCCAGACGCCGCGCGTGGCCCCCGGTGAGGAGCAGCAGGCCATCGGGGGCGGTCGCGACCAGTGCCGGGGGTGACCCGGGGAGTTCGCCGGCGCTGGAAGTCTCCGGGCGGGAGCTGTCCTCCGGAATCAGGGTTTCGCTCCCGGGTCCACCGTTTCCCGCATCCGCCGTTTTCTCGTCCCCCCGCTTCCCTTTCCCGCGGACAGGCTGCTGGGGCTCCTCCGGCTGCACCCCACTCATCCCTCCGCCGTCCGCGCCGAGACCCGGCTCGGCTTCCTCCCGCAGTTCCTCGGGCAGCACGGCGAGGATGGCCCGGGCGATCTCCACGGCGTCATCCCGGTGGGCCTCCCAGGCCTCCTCGACCAGCGGGCGGACCTGCTCCCGCCACAGCCCCTCGAGTTCCAGAGGAACGGCAAAGGGGACGTCGGGACGGTCATGGGCCCAGCGCCAGACCAGGCAGGCGGTCTGCAGGTCCACCTCCGGGCGGTGGTCTCCCAACCACAGGACGTCTCCCAGGAAGTCGAAGTCGGCGCACAGCTCCGGGAAGCGGCGCATCACGAGCCGTTCCATCCGCTCGTCTTCCAGCGCGTTCCACAGCCATCCGAGACGTTGTTCCTGAGGTTTGCGGCCACTGAAAACGACGTGCCCTCCCTCATGCGAGGCGATCGAGCGCAGCAGGGTGACACGTCGCCCGTACTCGTCCCCGGGATCGAAGCGGACGCCCAGCGGTGGCACAGAAAGCAGGGCCGGGTCAAGCAGCAGGCGACGTTGCTCGGGGAGCACCCCAGCGGTGAAGGGCAGGCGACGGAACTCGGTGGTGAAGTCACGACGGCGGCTGACCAGGCGGAAGAGTTCCTGAACGTAGGTCCGCCATGCGGACTGCTGGTGCCACTGCACGGCGGGAGCCTGCCTAGGAAGAGTGAGCATACCTCCATTGGTCCCCGATCCGGGGAGGGTCACGCCGCTTCCAGCACCTCCTCGATGATGCGGCGGGTGAGCATCTCGACCGCGTCCTTCTCCAGGCGGCCGTCGCCGTCGCGCGCGCAGCAGTGGGGAATGACCACCGTTTCGCAGGCGCACAGCAGCGCCGCGGCCTCCTCCAACCCCTCGTTCAGGAGCGCCGCGACCTCCTTCACCAGCGCGATGGTCTTGCGTGCGTCGAGCGCCCGCACCGGCTGCACCCCGGTCCCCTGCCGCGCATCCCGCGTCACCAATTCCACCGCATAGGCGAGGTCCGCCACCCGCTCCGATCCACCGATCTGCCTGTACAGGGTACGGGCGGTCTCCTCATCCGCGTACTCGAAGTCGATCACGAGGTCGAGGCGGCTGAGCAGGGCCCCGTCGAACCGGTCGGCGGTCTGCAGGTGGTCCTCGCCGAGGTTCGTGGTCAGGACCCAGGTGAGATTCTCGGCTGGACAGCACAGGTGCTCGCCGTCGGGAAGGGGAAGCAGGTGATGTCTCTCCCCCACCAGCAGCGTTTCCGGGATGCCGACCGCGAGCGCCTCCGCCCGGGACACCGTGTCCATCGCCCCCTGCAGCACGTTCAGGGCCTCCGGGTGGTACCGCAAGGCCTCGTCGATCAGCAGCAGCGTGCGGCCCCGCGTGGCGGCCACGAAGGCACGGCTGATCGGGCCGTCCACCCACCGTGGTCCTTGCTCCGTCGGGTACACGCCGCCGATGAAGTCGCGGTCCTCGACGCCGGGAGCTCCCTTGGCGATCACCAGGGTCAGGCCCTCCTCGACCGCGACACGCTTGGCGGTCTCGGTCTTGAAGGTGCCGGGCGGGCCGACGAGCAGGGCCGCGCCGCCCCGGCGGGCGAGGCGGCGCAGCTTCGTGGCGGGTGTCTCGGACGCAGGACGTTGCACGGGCGGGTGGATCAGCAGCGCGAGGTTCACGCTGGAGAGGAACCGGTCGTGGGGGATGATGTGCGTGGGGGACGACAGGGTCCCCTGGGCGAGGCGGGCCTGCGTTTCGGCGTCCAGCGTATCCGTCAGGTGGTGCAGGGCGAACCGGACGTCCGGCAACCGTGTGGCGGCGGCCAGGGCGTTCTTCGGCATGGGATACCGCAAGCCCAGGGGCATGAGGACGCGCACGAACTTCCGGAGGGCTTGACGGGTCTGGGGAGCGCCAGCGCCGGTGAGTGCTTCCGCGAGCGCCAACAGCGGGGCACCCAGGAACGAACCCGAGGGCGCCCCACCCGCGTGCCAGGACCGGCTTTGCAGGCCGTTCGGCGCGGTGTAGACCCGGAGGCCGTCCTCGCGCTCATCGAGCCGGAGGCGGGCACTCCCATCCGACTGCTGCCAGAGCCCCACCTCTCCGGTGAGAAGTTTGAGCACTGCCGTGCCGAGACCGGGTGCGTACACGCTGGCGTGCTCACGGCGCAGCCAGGCGCGGTCTTCCTCCCGGATTTCCTGGTTGCGCGTCGTCCCCTCGAAGGGACTCTCGGCTCGATAGGCACGCTCGAAGCAGTCACGGATATCGATGAAGGACATGCGGCGGTGCCGCCCGCCCAAGCGGGCGAGGGCCTCTTCCTCCAATGGACCCGAAAGACGACCGTTTCCACGGGCAGGCGGGAGAGGCACGTGCCTCTCCCCCACCGCGTTCAGGCGTCCGCGTCGATGACTGGGAGCCGGGCCTTGTCCGCGACCGCGCGGCTCCGGCGATTCACGCTGCCGTCCCTGTTGCGGATCACGCTCAGGTTACTGATCGGCACCCGCAGGATGTAGGCGGGGGTGAACTCCAGGGCCGGAGCACCGCTCAGCAGGGGCCTGACCTCGTAGCTCGTGCGTTTAAGGCGTCGTTTCACGGTCCCGGGCACGTTCGCCTCGGCCGCGTACCAGTGGTACCCCGCGCACGGCTCGTGGGCGGAGTGGCCGTGCCCACAAGGGCAGAAAAAGCCCGAGGTGAAGGAAGCCAACGGCCGGCTGTTGGTCACCCGGCCCCGGGGGTGAATCAGGATCAGGGTGCTCTCGCGGGTCAGCCGGCCGAAGTCTCCGGTGCGAGGGATTTTTCGGCTCACGCCGAGTGCCTTGGCTTCCTCCACGAAATCGGCGGCGCAGGGGTAGTGCGATTCGCCGATGACGTCCACAACGTGCCAGGTCCCCTGACGCTCGATGAACGTCACTCCCTGGCTGCTCAACCCGAGTTGCCCTGGATTGACCGGAATCGGCAGGTCGGTCAGGAAATGCTCGATGGGTACACCGTGCGGGCTGAACCCGCATTCCGCGTAGATGTGGCCTTCCTGCCGCCCGGGGCCGCACTCCCGTGGGCCGCCCCGAGCGGGGATCAAGTCGAGCAGGGTCGTCATGGCAACCTCTCCGAGGGTCGCAGGCCGAGATTCACACGGCCAGGGCGAGGACTCACGGTGAGACGCGGGGATGCTGGTGGCTCCGCCGGGGTGGACGATGGTTCGCTCAATTCGGGCACCTCTCTCGCCAGCGCCCGAACCAGCGCGGGAAGTTCAACGCCACCCAGCGCCGCCAACCGCCTGACCTCCTGCACCAGTTCAGTCAGGGGGTCGCGGGGCACTTCCAGCAGAGGCTCAGGGCCGAAGAGCGTATCGAGACTCTCCTCAAAATCCCTGGCGCGGGCGGTCTGACTCTCCTTCAAGTCGGCGGCGGTGAAGCGCTCTCCCGCGTCCAAGCGGCGTTCGGCCGCCCGGATCGCCTGCTCGCGGTACTCGGGCGCGAGGTTCGCCATGCGTTCCGCCACGCCCTCGGCGATGCTGACGCCGATGTGCGTGAGGAGGTCTTCGGGCAGGGTGAGCAGCCTCAGGCGTTTGCGGATGGTCTGGACGCTGACCCGAACGTGGGCCGCGAGTTCCTTCACGTCACCGAACTGGCCCTCTTCCAGGGCGGTCTGCCAGTTGCGGGCCTCGTCGAGCGGGTGACTGGAGCGGGCAGCGTTCAGGATGGCACTTGCGGCGGCGATCTGCCCGCGGGTCCCGTCGGTAATCAGGGCAGGCACCTGCCCGATGCCGTACTTGAGCGCGCTGCGGACCCGGCGTTTCCCGTCCACGATCCGGTAGGGACGCTCGGGGTCCCCGCTGGGTTTGAGCAGAACGCTCTGCATCACCCCAAGTCGCTCGATCCCAGGGTTCACCTCCTGGGTGTCGGGTTCCTCGATCCATCCGACGGGCACCATTTGAATCTCGGTGTGGAGCGGCGTGCTGAACAGGTGTCCCGACAGGGTCATGACGACCTCCTTACCAGGAGGTGCCCCGGCGCCAGCCGGGGAGGGCCCTCGAATAACGTTATTCAAGGGGCCGAGTGAAGTCGGTGACCCTCAAGAAGAGGCAGTCGCCGGAATAACGTTATTCGATCTCCGTCACCAAGCCGTTCTTGCAAATCTCGGATGAGGTGCTCCGCTGCCTCCGCACCCCCACGCGGTCACTTCCAGTTACTCCATCGGCACGCCATACCATAGGGTGCATGAGGTTCAATCTTGCTCTCGCCCTCGCCCTGCTCGGCACGGCTCACGCCACGTGGACGCCGGAGGGTCGCCGGATCGAACGCTCCAGCACTTCACGCACCGACACGACCGTGCGTTTTACCTTGCGTCCTGGGGAAGACCCCGTGCGTGCGGCCCTAGATTGCCTCGCGGCGACACGGTTGGATTTCCCGAACGCAACTTGGTTGGATTGCGTCGCCTACACCCCCGAGGGGTTCGCCAAGCTTTCAGGGCGCATCCGCCCCTGTTACCACACCGTCGCGCGCTGGTTCGTAGACGATGCAGGCATGATCCGCCTGTACTTTGCGGCAGACGACCGCCAGTACCCGAAGTCGTGCCCGGCACCATAACGAGCAGCGCGTCGCTTGATGGTCGACGGAGTGATCCCCTCGTGTCACGGCGCGTGACCGCTCCTGCCTGACGGCTGCCCACTTGCCCCAAACGCTTGAGCGTCCGGTGATCACCGAGACACTGTGAGAGCATGGGCACGTGAAGCAGGAATCAGGAACAGTCAGGGCGGCCACCTCAACAAGGAGGTGGCCGCCTGAATAACGTTACTCAACCTCAGTCGCCCAGTAGTTCATGCAGTCGGCGGATGAGTTTTTCCGCCTCCACGCGCTGCTCACGGGGAAGTTTGCCCAAACGCCGGGGGGAGATCTTTCGACGCAGGCTCAGGAGTTGCGCGTCCGCGTCACTCCGGGGGGTGGGCTTCAGCTGAGCCACGACATCCGTGAGCGCGGCGTGACTGAGTTCTTCCTCCAGCACCCATTTCAGGAGGGCCGTGTGGTGCTCCTGCGGAGCGCGGGCGATCAACAACGCCTTGGTGTATTCTAGTTTTCCCGTCTGCACGGCCTCGACCAGGGCCTCCGGTAGCCGCAGGGCAGGGAGCCCGTTGGTGACGAAGGAAGGCCACTTCTCCCGACCGAGCTGAGTGAAGAGGTGTTCGAGCTGATTGACCTGCTCAGGGTCGCTCTCCGGCTGGTTACGCAATTCCCTGAGACGCTGAATGGCCTCCTCGGGTGTGGTCTGGAACAGGGCGGCGACCAGGCGCAACTTGTAGCTCACCTCGTCGTAGCGGTTGAGGTCCTCACGTTGCAGGTTCTCGATGGCGGCCAGGAGTTCGACCTGCGCGTCGGTCAGGGTGCGGACCCGGGCGGGAACACTCGGGAGTCCGGCGAGCTGGGCAGCACGCCAGCGGCGCTCTCCGTACACGATCTCGAACTGCCCACCCTCCAGGGGGCGCACCATCAGCGGTTGCAGGACGCCCTCCTCCCGAATGCTCTCGGCCAACGCCCTCAGGCGCTCCTCGTTGAAGAATCGGCGAGGTTGCCGGGGGTTGGGCTGCAGGACGTTGATCGGGAGGTGCTGAACCTCGCCCACCTCAACATCCTGGGGAAGGGGCGCTCCCGAAAACTCGAGCGAGCGGCTCAGCAGAGTGCCCATGCTGGGAGCCTTGGGCTTCTTGAAGGCATTCTTGGTCATGCGCCGCTCCCCAGGGCTTGCTTGATCTCCTGCCAGATCTCGACGAACTGCGAGAGTTCGGTGGGGGCCTGCCCAAAGACCTTCTCGTAGGCACTGAGCGCCTTCACGACCGTATTCAGGCGCGGATGGGCGTTGAGGGCCTCGTTCGCCTCGTGGGCCATGCCTTTGCGGGCATCGAACCGGTTGAGGATGATCGCGTAGTTGAAGCTCTCCAGCGCCGCTTCGAGATCAGCCAGGAGTTCGAGGGTGGTGGCGAGGCGGTCGACATCCATGCCGGTGGGCAGCACGGGGACCAGCACCACGTCGGCCACCGTGGCTGCACTCTTGAGCACCTCACGGTTGTTGGGCGGGGTGTCGATCAGGACGGTCACGCCAGTTTTGGCCAGCTCGCGTGCCTGACGCATCAGCGTGTTGCGCTCGGCGGGCATGACCTTGAAGGGGAGGGTCAGGCCCTCGGCGGCGGCGTGCTGTTGCCAGCGAAAGGCGCTCACCTCCTCGTCGGCATCCAAAACCACCACCTGGTCACGCTCCTGCGCGATGGCGGCCGCGAGATGCATGGTCAGCGTGGTTTTGCCAACCCCTCCCTTCAAGCTGACCACCGCGATGATGCGGGGTGCGTCTGCGACAGGAGGTCGGATCGCAGCACCGGGGACAATGGTCGCGACCGCTTCGCCGTGCTTCGTCACGACCAGCGGCTCTCCGGTCGTTCCCACCTGACGCAACATCTCCGGAAGCTCCTCGCGGAGTGCACGAATCCCAACGGTCTTGGGTGCCATAGTAGGAGTGTACACATGTGTACACATTTGAGCAAGCTCTGAATAACATAATTCAAGAAATGAGCCCGCATCCATCCTGCGAGGGGCCATCCCAACGGGAATGAGCCTGGACATCAAGGAGCAAAGGAGTTCAAGCGCCTTGCGTCTGCAAGGCTATCTTTCAGCCGCCGTTGGCACATCAGACAGGTACTGGTCCCGCCGCACTGGCTACGGGTTGCGTCAGTCGCACCCACCTATCCTCGATCAAGGCTGCAAAGTCCCGGGCAGACGTGTCCCAGCGCACCCACTGGTTGGGATAGAAAAAACGCTGCTCGTGCCGCAGCGTTTCCCCCTGTCCCTCAAAGCGCCACATGATCGCCACACCACTGGGACTGGTTCGCTGCCAGGGGGCGCAGAGCCCTCCGGCATCCACCTCCACGAAAAGCAGTGTGCGCGCGTCCATCTCCAGGTGCAACATGGCCCGACCGCTGCATGCGATGCCGGATGGGTTGTAGGACACGGCCTTGTGTCCGGCTGGTACGGGCCGCCCCAGATACTTCGCCAGCCGCTTGAGGTAGCGCCGCGCATCCCTTTCAAAGGCCTTTTTTGCTGGCTCGTTGTAACTAATGCCGCCGCGAGCGTCCTCGTAGGTTCCGAGAAGAGCCTCTCCCTGCCCACTCTGCTGGGCACGGTGGACGAAGCGCTCGGCCCGCTGACGCCATCGGCCCTCGTCCCCGACCAGGAACAATGGGGCAGGGGAGAGGCTCTTCAGGAAGTCGGCACTGACCTGGCAGGATTCCGGGTTCCGCGTCTCGCTGACGGGCGGCAGCAGCAGCAGGTCCTGCCCGTAACAGCGGCCCGGATTGAGCGAGGCCAGGGGGACGACAAAGGCCCGCGTCAGGCCCCGTGAGGTCACGGCCAGGTAGGCTTCACGGGTTTCGACTTCCAGCCCGCTGATCTCGCTGCTTGGCTTCTTGCGCCGCTCGAAGTGCTGTCTCAGGGCCTCCCGAACGTTGCCGTGGGTATCGAGGGTAATCATGCCAGCCGCTAACCCCCGCCCCCGCGGGGGAGGGTCGAGGGCGGCATCAAGCCGCAGCATCGGGTGTCATGGATTGCTCCCCGGCCCGTGCCAGGCACAGCAGGTAGCCCAGCATGCCTAATTGCCGCGCGTCCATCACCGCTGGATCGCCTGCTTCACAGTGCTGGGACGGTTCCAGTGTCCGGCTGGGCCGGTAGACCCCGCCGCGTGGGAAACACTGCCTCTGCGCTTCCAGGAAACCCCAGGCCCATTCCAGGGGCAGGGGCGCCCGGCGCTGGAGCCAGACCGTCCAGAGGGCCGGCACAGCGGCCTGGAGGGGCAACTCTCGGACGAACTCCCACAGGTCGTCCTCACGCACGTACACGTCGAGGCGCGCGAGGCTACTGCCAGCCTTGCCCAGCACGTGGATGGGCGCCGGACCGAAACGGCTGAGCGCGTAGTGAACAGGCATCTGGTTGAGCTGCTCAGCGACAGCGGAGAGGGAAGAAGGAAGCATGGCTCTTCGTCACCTGATAGGGTGAGGGCCGACTTCAGGAATAATGTATATATGACGCGCCCATCTCAGGTCCAAATTGCCTCTGACGCTAGCGCTAAGGGGACACAGGCAGCCTTTGGCGGCGTGCTGGAGTTTCCAGATGGCGTGCGTGTCGAGGTGTCAGGCCCACTGCCTCGCTCAGAACATCAAGAGGCGACGGCTGCGCTTGCAACGTTGCGGTACCTGCCGCCTGGTACTACTGCCGTGCTTCAGGTCGATGCGCAGGAGGATGTGCTGCGCGCTGTGTTGTGCATCACCCACCCATGGGTAACTGTGACACGGATCCTTAGAAACAGCAGTCCTCTTCACGAGCGCGCCCACGATTTAGCGCGTGCGGCCCTCAAAGCTCAGGGGAAAGAGTATATCTCGCCGGGTGAAGAAACGGAGCCAAAGATCGCTGTGTATACCCACCAGAGTGTGGACAGCCCAGCCCCTCGATATGCCGTGGCTTACTGGAGTCAGGGTGAGGTTCAAACCAGGACGGGGCAGATCACGGCACAGCAGACCAGGGCCCTCACCCTCCGCATGTTGCAGGAGCAGGCGGAAGCCGCTGCGCCCGTCGGGTATGAGGTCGTTGAGGCCCGTTACGCCACCACCAAGCACGCACGGCCGGAATGGGGGGCTACGCGTGACCAACTAGCCGCCCTGCGGAGCGAGTGCGCCAGGGTACTCAGTTTAGGGAGTAAAGGCGACTGAGCGTTGCTACCTGACCTGCGGCCAAGGAGCGAAGGGCTTCCTCCGCAGCCGAGGTCAACACGGCTTCACCCATCCGGCGGCTTAGGGCGATGACGCGTTCGAATGCCTCGGGGGTCTGTGCCAGGTCGGCTGCCTTAATGAGCCAGGCGAGCGCCGTACGCGGGTCCTGCACCTCCACCTGGGCTGCCGCCTCCTGAAGCAGCCGTACAACATGGCGGTTGACGACCTCGCGGTGGTGTTCTACCCACTCACTCTTGCTGTCTGGCAGGAACGGCCCACCGTACAGCCGTAAGACCTCACGGGGTTCGTGGCGCCCCAGAATAACCTGTGCATCGCACGTGACTTGCACCGCGTCGTTGATGACCCACTCCGGGTTCCTGCGCCCCTGTCCCGGGAGAATCAGGTCCGCCGGGAAGGGCACGCCCGAAGCCCTTGCTGCCTCTCGAAACGAAGCGTTTAGGGTGTTGCGGGCAGTGTGCGCCGATTGCCGGGCACGTTTGAGGTCCACCCCATCCCATACCCGATCTGCGAGTTCATCTTGCCGTGCTTGTGGGTGCAGGATGCGGTAGACCAGAGCCTCGATAGCCGACACGTGGCCCAGCCGGACGTTCTGGCCGTTCAACGTTATGCTCACGCGACCCAACGTGGAGAGGTGCAATTGGAGGGGCGGTAGTGTTTGATCTGGGGTCGTCAGGCAGCGTTGCAGGACTCCTTTAAAGAGAGGCGCGTGCCAACCACGTCGAATGAATTCGCGCAGCAGCGGTTCAAAGTGCGGGTGAACCATCCGGACGTGGGCTAGCTCTTCGGAAGCTCCTTCCAAGGATTGCGCGAGGCCATCCGCATGTGTGCGGTCCAATTGCCCTCGCACCCGCATAATCTCCGCACGAAGCCCTTCGGTGAGGACATGCCTGACGTTGTACACCTCCAAGGTTTCTGCCGTCGCCTGATCCAGGTGGTACAGGGCGTCCTCCAACTGGCCGTTCGAGTACGCGAGGTACGCCAGCATCTTCAGCCTGCTGATCCAGGCGGCTGAAGTGAGCTTCTCCCGGTCTTCCCCCATGAGCAGCCGAAGGCGGTCGAAGGCGGCAACCGCGCTCGCCTGCTGTCCCCACAGCAACTCGGTGTAGAAGAAGTACATGAGGGCATCCGCAGCGATAGAGAAATTTTGCTGGCGCAGGAATTCGTCGAAGGCCTGCCGTGCCAGTTGTACGCCCTCATCGACGCGGCCCTGGGCATGACGAACCTCGGCCAGTCTGAGCTGCGTCACCGGCACGCCGAGAGGATAATTCCGCTCGCACGCCGTCAGGTAGGCCTCCAGCAGTTGTGCCGCCTCATCGGCCCGATCCTTGGACAGGTACAGGGATGCCAGCCTATCGACAATCGGCATCAGACGGTTGGTGAGCCCAAGCTGCTGTCCGGCGAGGTAGGCCCGCTGGTGCTCCTGCAAAGCCAGGTCCCGCTCCTCCTTCTGTTCCAGAATGAAGGCCTTGACGGAGAGGGCCGCGATCTTCAGGCTCACGTCCCCAATCGCATCTGCACGCCGCACCGCCTCATCCGCTGCGGTCAGCCCGGCGTCCAACTGCCTGACACTTTGGAGGTACGCCGCCTTGAAACGCAACAGTTGGATGATGTCCCGCTGTTCGGTCGCTACAGCCAGACCGGCCTCGATGTGCTCGATCATCAGGGGCATGTTGCCCGCCCGGTACGCGTCGAGACTCAGGGCCAGGTGGGCTGTTGGTGTCGGAGCGAGGCGCAATTGCTCCTGCGCGAGGTCCCGTCCACGTTCCGCTTCCCCGGTCTCCAGCAGGGCCAGGGCCAGCAACGACCGCAGCGGTGGGGTTAACCGCGAGGTGGGTATGTCCTCCAGCGCTTCCCGGACGAGTAGCCAGTCCGCCGCGCGATACCAGCGGGGCGTCAGCTCCTCCGCCAGCCGCATTGCCAAGTCCTCGCGCCCGGCGCGAACGTAGTTTTGAATAGCGCTGTAGGGCTGCCCGTTCGCTTCTGCCTGCTGGCCCACCTTCAGGTGCAGCAACCGCCAGAGGCTCACGTCTTGTCGCAATTGCTCAGTCAGCCATTCCCGCACCACGTCATGGGGTGCGAACTTCCCCCCGCCGAGCGGGGTGAGAGGCAGACCGGCCCGCAGCACAACGTCCAACCAGCCTGCGGGCAAGGGAATGTCCAGGTGCTGAACTTCCTCCACACTCCAGGTGTTGACGACGGCCAATTGCGGCAGCACTCGCCCAATGTCTTCAGGTAAGGCGTCGATCAGTTCCTGCACGAGCACGGTGCCCGGGACGGGTGTGGGTGCTTGGTGGGTGTACAGGGCCAGCATGACCCCAGCGGGCCAGCCCTGATACTGCTCGTGGACGACCGTGATGGTCTTGTTCTGTGTGCCGAAGTGTTGTGCGGCTGCCCGGGTGTCTTCTGCCGTGAACGCCAGTTCGTCCGCCGGGATCAGGAGACCCTCACCCCGCGCGAGGAACGGCGCGGCGCTGAACGACGAGGCGGCATGTTGGGCGATCAGGAAACGGTGCCCTTCACCGAGGGCGGTAATGAGGTTGGTCAGGGCACGGGCCGCATCACTGCCCAGACGCTCTCCTCCGTCGAGAACAAAGGTCAGATCCGTGGTGTGAGCGTTCAGGTCCTCGGCGAGCGCCGCGGTAAGTTGTTCACGGTTGGCGTCAAGCAGGCTGACCCGGTCCCAGTTCTCCATCCTGACTTCGGCAAGCGTGCTGGCCTGCGCGAGGTCGGCGAGCAGGGTTTTTGGGTCCTTGTCCTCTTCGTTCAGTCGGAGCCAGACGACCGGTGTCTTCTGTCGCCTGGCCCATTGGGCTAGGGCAGTGGTCTTGCCGTACCCTGATGGTGCGACGAGGAGCACAACTTTTGCGTTCCCCCCGCGCTCGATCCGGTCGTAGATATGACGGCGATCCACCTCAACGGGCAGGGCCGTCGGGACAGCAAACCTAGGGTTCTGTCGTGCTCGGTGCGGACCGGGCGACCCGGAGGGGGGAGGCATGGGGTATGCTAGCCGCCTTCGAGGGGCTTGATCGTGACGGGCACCGGTGCTATAGTCTCTGGGCCATTTGGGGACGCCCCGGTTTCGACGGTGTTCGCGGAAGGTGAAGTAGCGAGCCGAGGATGGTCGTTGGCCTCGTAAATCATCCGACCAAGCCATTAACTGGCAACAACAGCGACTCGTTCGCACTGGCTGCTTAATCCCAGCCCAGCAACCGTAAAGCCCGGCCATTGGCGCTACGCGAGCTGACACAAAAGATGGCTAGCCCTGCAAGAGGCCTCGGCTTGTAGAGTGAAACTTAGAGGATGGACTCGGAAGTAGCCTGTCCTTGGGCGACTGAGAGTCGAAACTTAAAATAAGGACTACGCTCGTAGAAGCCCACCCAGGCAGCATCGGACGAGGGTTCGACTCCCTCCGTCTCCACCAGCCACCCGCCCTTCACACGAAGGGCGGTTCCTTTTTGCATCGGTAACACATCATTTCCACATCTATTTTCCTTTTACCAACCATTCAACGTAAAGCTTTTTGGAGCTTTTTAGAGGTTAGTTCTAATCTAGGTGCGCTCCACCAGTCACGCAGCATGCTAGGAGCGTTAGGGGAGGAGCGCGAAAGGCGATGAGACCTGTGCCTACCATGTTCGCCATTCAGCAGGCAGCTCAAGAGAGCGGCTGTAAAATTTTGACTCTCCAATTTGAAGACGCCCATTTGAACACTGAATTGCGCCTGGATGGGCCTGAAATTCTTACTATCCGAAGCCCCGTGCTACCATCTTGGTCTACCTTGCTCATCCACACAGGTGTACCCGCCGAAGCAGTTATGGAGGCACAGCAACACAACTCAGACCTCCAAGGTACACTCCAATACCTGATCAAGGCAGGTCAGATCTGCATGGAGAACCTTCGTGTCCTGGCTTACGAACGGGTGATTAACGCGTTGGTGCCATTGTATTGGCATCTAACAATCCCCCAGCTTCGTATAGCCGCGCATATGGATGAACCCACCATTCGAACGAATGCTCAAGCTGGAACGATAGCCGCCGCATGGCATGCCCTGACACTAACACCTGAGCAGCGCGCGTTGCGATTATCTGACCACTTCACTCCTAATTCAGTAAGGCTCGGTGAGGATTTGAGCACTTCCTTAAGTTTGACCTATCACGCTGCTGCGAGTGGCCTAAACCTCGCGCAGATGGCGCAGCGCCTTCCGCTTCGTTGGGACATCCTGACAGGACATGTCACGGAGCTAATGGCCCAGCAAGTACTCACGCCTGGAGGAGGATTCAGCCCTCGCTGACGTAGGGCGAGGGGAATGCCCCTACCTCACGCCCTGGCCTCGCATTCGGTTTGAAGCCGTCCACTATCCTACGTACCTCATTGCCCCATACCCCTGATCTTGGAGACGAAATGCGCCACTGGCTAATGCTCACCGCTGCACTCCCGATAGGCCTCACCCTGAGTGGGTGTGACAACTCGAAAGCAGCTAACGAGACGAATCTCGCCAAGGCCATCCAGGCCTACGAGAAGGAACATCCGGGGAATCTGTGTGGGGACTTCTATGGAGTCAAACTCTCACCCGTCGGAACCGATTTCAATCCCGACACCGTCCAGAAGAATGGGTTAGGAGCGTATGAAACGCTCCAACGTCTGGGTTATGTCACCGTTGAAAATTTTCAGTCGCCGCTGCTTGGAGCGGAACCGGTCCTGCGAGTGAAACCCACGCAAAAGTTCAACGATGAGATCGGCATACCGGCGGGTGATCGAGTTCACAGTTGTTACGGGACTTTCACCTTTAAGAACGTCAAGAAAATCGTTGAAAATACCAACTCAGTAGAGGTCGAGGCCACCGTCGACCAGCAGGCCACGGCGGCATGGACCAAAAACTCTGAATTGGTTCGGCTCTTCGACTTCAAGGCACCGGCTTCTGAAGGTACCCGCACCTATTTTATGGCGCTCGAAGGAAACAATTGGGTGGTCAAGGCCGTTCGCCCATGATTGTTTGAGCGAAGAACTCAGGAGTTGCACCTGCATAACGACGGGGAAGCGCTCCCAGCCGAGAAAATCTGGGAGTGTCTACGTCACAGATTCTGGGGGAGCGCGTCCGCATTCTGGCAGATGAGTTCCTGGCCGTTCCAACC
>NZ_PNOR01000038.1 GCF_002869765.1 Deinococcus planocerae
AACGGGGTGTCCCTGGGCGTGATCAGCTACTGCGCCATCAAGCTGCTGAGCGGGCGGGCGCGGCAGGTCAGCCCCATCCTCTATGTCGTGGCGGCCCTGCTCCTCGCCCGTTACATCTGGCTGGGCGCCGAGTAACGACGACAGACGGACCAGGAGAAAGGAGACGGGCCGCGCGGCCCGTCTCCTCTACTTTTGAGGCTCACTCCTCGACCCAGCGGACCTTATCCTCCACGGGCCGCCGCGTGCCGACGGGCCAGCCCGCGCGGGGGTAGCCGAGGTACACCACGCCCACCATGCCTGCCTCCTCCGGGAAACCCAGCATCCGGGCCGTGTTGGGGTGCATGGACGGCGGGTTGGTGATCCACTTGCCCACCAGACCGTGCGCGGTGGCTGCGAGGAGGAGGTTGTGCACGGCGCACACGGTCGCCCACTGCTCCTCGTGGAGGGGCATCCGGGGCTTCGCGGCGGGCTCGGCGGCCACCGCGATCCACACGGGCGCAAGCCCCTGGCGCTCGCTCTGGCCCTGGCGGGCCTCCTCGCCCAGCGCCGGGTTGAGGAGGCCCGCGCTCGCGTTCAGCGCCTCCGAGAGCCGGGCCCGCCCCGCTCCCGTGAACACCGCGAAGCGCCACGGCTCGGTCCGTCCGTGGCTCGGGGCCCAATTCGCGGCCTCCAGGAGGGCTTGCAGGGTGGCGCGCGGCACCGGAACGGGGGAGAGGTCCCTCAGGTCCGCCGTGCGGCGGTGGCGAATGGCGTGCAAGACGGCCTCACGGCTCCCGGGCTCGGCACCGGGCGAGGTCGGAAGAGGAGACGGGGCGGACATGGCTCCGAGTATGGGCTGCCGCCGGTGCGGGCGCACCTGAGCTTCGTCCCCCTCACCCCGTCTGTCTCTCGCCCAGGGACGATCAGCCGCCCAGGTCCTCCGCTCGCCCTGTTCATCCGCGAAGGGGCCCAAGGGTCGTGGCCGAGTGGGGACCGGCACCCAGACAGACATCTCCTCCCCAGCGCGCTCGGTGACGTGCGCCGCCGTCTCGCCCACTCGGCACGTCCTACACTCGACCCGTGCCCGATTCCTCGGTCCCCCTCGCCAGCTTCACCCTCACGCGTTACGCGGGGCGCGACGGCGTGCGGGGGTTCACGCGCATGGGGCTCGACCGCTCCGCCCTCGCCGGGGTGCCGGGGCTGACTTTCCGGCGCCTGCTCGGCACGGGGCGGGGGCAAGACCTCTCGCTGGGGGCGGACTTTCTGCGCTGGGCGCGCTTTTGCGTGTGGTCCTCGCGGGAGGCCTTCGAGGCGTTCGAGGACGGCCCCTTTCGCCGGGCCGAGCGGGAGCGCGCGCAGGAGACGTACACGCTCCTGCTCAGGCCGACGCGGGTCAAGGGACGGTGGGGCGGCGTCTCCCCCTTCGGCGAGTTGCCCCCGACCGCCGAGCACGCGGGCCCCGTGGCGGTTCTCACGCGCGCCGCCATCCGCCCCACGCGCCTGCTCGACTTCTGGCGGGCGGTGCCGGAGTCGCAGGGCGGACTGCACGGCCACCCCGCTCTGCTCGCCTCGGTCGGCGTGGGGGAGGTGCCCCTGCTCCATCAGGCGACTTTCAGCCTGTGGCGGGACGCGCAGGGCGTGCGGGCCTTCGCGTACGGCGCGCCGGGGCACCGCTCGGCGATCCGGCAGACGAGGGCGCGCGACTGGTACGGCGAGGAACTCTTCGCGCGCTTCGTGCCCCTGCGGGCGGAGGGGACCTGGGACGGGCGCGACCCGCTGGCGGGGCTGCTGCCCCCCTAGGACGCCTGTGCCCGGCTCGCCCGCGCCGTCACCGCAAAGAGGGGATCGTGGCCCCTCCCGCGCGGGCTGCGGTCGTGCCGGGTGATCTCCTCCCAGTTGCCCGCCTCGCGCAGGTACCCGGCCACGAGGTCGAGGCGCCCGGCGTCGTCCAACCGGTGCCAGATCATCACCGCCTTCGTCGGAAAGCAGCGGTTGGAGAAGGTGATCACCACCGGGCCGCCCGGAGTGAGCACCCGGCCCAGGTCGCGCAGCACCTCCACCGGGCGGGTGAGGTAGTCGACCGACACGGTGATCCCCGCCCCGTCGAACTCCCCGTCCCCGAAGGGAAGGTGGGGGTCGCGGTTGAGGTTTTGCACGACGTAGCCCGAGAGGCGCGGGTTGCCCGCCAATTCCTCGCCGTTGAGGCCCAGGCCCACCACGCGGCGGTACTCCACCTCGGGCGGGAGGTGGCTGACCCACGAACTCATCAGGTCGAGGATGGCGCCCCCCGGCGGCAGATACTCGCGGTAGAGCCCCGTCACGGCGGCGATGGCCGCGTCGTCGATGTGCGTGACGAAGCGCGGCTGGCGGTAGAACAGTTCGTCGGGCGTCTCGTCCAGGCGACGAAGGGCGCCCTTGGGCAGCTCGCTCATATGCCCCATTGTGGAAGGCCGCGAGGCCGGGGAGAGCAAGATCGCCCCCACTGTCGGGGCCACCGCGAGGTCCGGGGATTGGGAGGACGAGTCGCGGGCGACCCCTCTGCACGCAGCTCTACGAGTCAGTCAGCCCGGCTGACAGCTTCCCTGAAAGGGGAGCCGGGGACAGCATTCCCGCCATAGAGAACAATCTTGTCGCCTCCCTTCGAGGGGAGGTGGCCCGCAGGGCCGGAGGGGGAAAGCTGCGGGGCAGAGGAGTCAAGTCGGGCGGTGCAATCTCGCGGCAGCCCTGTCCCCCGCCCGGCACGGTAGCCTGATCCCATGCGTCTGCTCTCCGTCAACGTCGCCCAGCCGCGTGAACACCGGGTGATCGGCAAGCCCGCGACGACGGGCATCCACAAGGAGCCGCAGCCGGGCGCGGTCCACGTCGGGCGGCAGGGCCTCGCGGGCGACCACATCGCGGACGTGGCGAACCACGGCGGGCCCGATCAGGCCGTCTACCTCTACAGCGCGGAAGACTACGACTGGTGGGCCGAGCGCCTCGGCGAGGCCCTGGAACCGGGCACCCTCGGGGAGAACCTGACCCTCTCCTCGTTCGGGCCGGGGCCGGTGCGAGTCGGCGACCGTTACCGGGTGGGGGAGGCGCTGCTAGAGGTCACCTCCCCCCGCATCCCCTGCGCCACCCTCGCCGCGCGCATGGGCGACCCAGCCTTCGTCAAGAAGTTCCGGCAGGCCCGCCGCCCCGGCTTCTACGCGCGGGTGCTCGTGGAAGGGAAGGTGCGGGCGGGGGATGGAGTCGAGCGTGTGCTGACTTCGGCACACACGCCGACCATCCTCGACCTGTTCGAGTTGTTCTACGAGCGTTCGCCCTCCCCGGACACACTGCGCCGGGCACTCGCCGCTCCGGTCGCCGTCCGCAACCGCGAGGAATACGAGGAGCAGCTCCGGAACCTCGACCGGGGCTGAGGGCCGACCCTTCTAACCCCTCAGCCCCCGCCGCGCCACGTCGCGGAAGTACACGAGTTCCTTGCTGCCCGGAAAGGCGCGCAGGGTCCGCTGCGTGAGGTCGAGCGTCTTGCGGTGCTCGCCCACCCGCGTCCACGCCTCGAAGGCCTCCTGGCGGTAGAGGTAGTACAGGGTGGGCACGCCGAGGGCCACCGCCCGGTCGAAGTTGGCCGCGGCCTCGCGGGCGTTCCCGAGGCGCAGATTGGCCTTGCCGAGCCCCCACCAGTTGTAGGGGTCGCCCGGGCGGGCCCTGACGTTTCGCTCCCCGATCCGCTTGAGCTTGCGCCAGTTGTTCGCCGCCCGGAAGTCGTCCCCCAGCACCGCCCGCACGTCGGCCTCCTTCGAGGGCGGGTACGCGACGAGGTACTCGCCGTTGTAAAAGTGCCACAGGTCCGTCATCTGGGCGGTCGACAGCCGCAGGGCGGGCCCGCGCAGGGGGTCGCTCGTCACGAATTCCCCGCCCCGGTAGCCATAGACCGTGCGGAAGTGGGCCACGTTGCTCCCGGGCCGCAGCCGCTGCTGGACGACGACGGGGATTCCGCGCGCGAGCAGTTCGCGCAGCAGCTCGGGGGTCCCGGCGTAGCGGATCACGCTCCGCAGGCCGTATCTCCCCAGGTACGCGGCGAGTTCGAGGCTGGTGACCTGCGGGTCGCCCGCGCTGTCCTTGAGCGCCCGCACCGCCTGCGCCTGGGTGACCCGGGTGCCGTGGTAGCCCAGGATGCTCAGCGCCGTGACCGGGCCGCAGTTGTCGGGCCCTTGCCGCTCATAGGAAAGGTTCTTTAACGTCACGCTGGCGGGGAGGGCCGCGCCGACGCCGCTGAGGGCGCACAGGGCGAGCGGAAGCCACTTGGCAAACATGCTCCAGTGTGCGGGCCCCGCCGGGGACGCGGGCACGCTGCCGGTTGCGAATCCCTTGAGGGAGGGCGGTGCCTCAGCCCTCCTGGTCCGCCTGCCGCGTCTCGTCCCTCACGGTGACCGTCTCGGGCAGCGGGCACGCCGTCACGACTCCGTGGGGAGACACGGCGAGCACCCGGCGCTCCGCCAGCGTCCAGAGGGCGCGGTGAATGTCCATCTCGGCCTGCGCCTCCCCCGACGGGGCCAGGCGGTCGAGGAGCGTGGTGTAGCGCAGCTCCGCCTCCGTGCCCCCCGCCCAGAGGGTGGCCCCGGCGACGAGGCCCAGCACCCGGCGCTGCTCGGGCGTCTCGGCGAGGGCGAGGAGTTCCTGCCGGGCCCACCGCCGCGCGGCCTGCGCCTCGTGCTCGCGGCGGCGGCGTTCGAGGAGGGCGGCCACCTCGTCCGGCAGCGCCTCGCCACGTCCGGCGCGCGACTCGATCAGCCGTTCCAGGTGCCCGTCGGCGCGGGCGCGGGCCGTCTCTCTCAACTCCTCGGCCCGGCCCCGCAGCTCGGCGGCGGCCTCCTGCACCCTGGGATTTTGCCGCACCCCCTCGGCGAGGCGGCGGGCGGCGTCGCGGAACCTTTCCCGCGCCTGGGAGTCCTCGTCGTTGGTCGGGTCGCTCTGGCCCTGGGGCCTGATCAGATCGCGTAGTCTCATGGGTCTCCTTGAAGGGGTCCGGCCTGGCCTCCGTGCGCCGGGCCCGGACATGCCGCTCCATTGTCCCACCCCGTCCTGAGAGGGATGACCGGGGAATCTCAGCGTCCCGCCTGCTCCCTCTCTTCACGCCGGAACAGACGGATGGGTGGACCGTTTCAAAAAAGCCTTCGTCCGGCGTCAGGGAAGGAACGTGGTCTCACCAGAGCCCTTTTATCTGTGCCTTTATGGCTTCCCAATACGCGGCGGAAGGGCGGGAACGGTGTGCCAAGCTTCGGAATGAGTTCCCAGGCAGTCACACGCGGGAGGAATCGCCGCTCTGGCGCCTGACCACACCCCGTTCCTCTCCGTCTTCACGTGAAGACGACGCGTTGTAGGCCGTCCACAGCCGCGTCCTTGCCTTCCGGAGGTGTCATGAAAAAGTTGCTTCCCCTCGCCCTGCTGGCCCTCGGCACGTCGCTCGCCCAGCGTCTCCCCGAGTCCCCGACCCGCCTGGGTGCTCCCCTGGAACTCGTCCACGCCTTCAACAATCACATGCCCGTGGGCGTGACGGTCAACAGTCAGGGCCGCATCTTCGTGTCGTATCCCAACTGGGAGGACCTGAATCCCTTCTCGGTTGCCGAGATCAGGAACGGGCGCGAGGTGCCCTACCCCAATCAGGACATCAACACCCTGAAGATTCCGAACAACTACGACTCCTTCGTGGGGGTGCAGGGCCTGCTGATCGACGGCAGAGACCGCCTGTGGGTCCTCGACACGGGGACGGTCAACCTCAGCCCCATCGTGGACGGGCGGGCGCCCAAGCTCGTGGGGATCGACACCCGCACGAACCGGGTGGTGAAGACGATCCGCTTTCCCGCGAACGTCGTCTTGCGGGGCACCTACCTCAACGACCTGCGGGTGGACCTGCGCTTTGGGGCGGATGGCGTGGCCTACATCACCGACTCGGGGGCGAGGTCGGGGGCCGGGCTGATCATGGTGGACCTCGCCTCGGGCCGGAGCTGGCGCAAGCTGACGGGCGACGCGACGGTGAGGCCGGTGCCGGGCTTCGTCTCCTTCGCCGACGGGCGCGCGCTGCTGGAGCGTCCGCAGGGTGGGCCCGCCCGCACCCTCTCCTTCGGGGCCGACTCCATCGCCATCAGCCCGGACGGGGGAACCCTGTACTACGCGCCCACCGCCTCGCGCCGCCTGTACGCCGTGCCCACCGCGGCCCTGCGGAACGAGAGTCTGAGCGACGCGGAGGTCAAGGCTCAGGTGCGTGACCTGGGCGAGAAGGGCGTCTCGGACGGGATGGCGGAGGACACCTTCGGGCGGCTGTACACGACCAACCACGAGATCAACGCCGTCGTGCGGCGGCTGCCCAACGGCGAGTTCCAGACGGTCGTGCGCGACCCCCGGTTGATCTGGCCCGACACGCTGGCGATTCGCGGCGGTTACCTCTACATTCTCAGCAACCAGTTAGGCCGCCAGGGGCGCTACCACTACGGCATCGACCAGCGGGTGAGGCCCTACGCCCTCTTCCGGGTGAAGGTGGACGCCCAGCCCGTGATTCTGCGCTGACCCGGCGCCTGACCCCTCACCTTCCGCAACAGAACGAACCGCCACGGCCAGGGCTGCGGCGGTTCGTCTCGTTGGAAGGTCTTCTACCGGAACAGCTCGATCACCTTGATCAGGGTCTGCCAGACCGCCCAGGCCATCGGGAGGGCGACGACGGCCCAGGCGAGGACGACGGTGGCGGTGGAGGTTTTTTGTTCGCGCATGGGTCAGGTCTCCTCGGTTCAGTCGTCCGCGGCGGCGCCGCTTCCCACGCCCCGGTCGGCGTAGTAGCGGGCGGCGACGGGCCGCACGAGCAGGTTGGCGATAAAGCCCACGACCAGCAGCCCCGCCATGATCCACATGACGGTGGAGTACGCCTGCGAGGCGGGCACCCCGGCGGCGATCTGGCGGTCACGGAAGCCGTTGACGAGCGTGGGCCCGGCGATGGCCGCCGCACTCCAGGCGAGGAGCAACCTCCCGTGAATGGCCCCCACGTTCAGCGTGCCGAACAGGTCGCGCAGGTAGGCGGGGATGGTGGCGAAGCCGCCGCCGTACATGCTCATGATGATGCCGAAGCCCAGCACGAACAGCACGAGGCTGGCGAGGTTGCCGAAGATAGGGATCAGGAAGTACAGCACCGTGCCCAGCGCGAAAAAGATCATGTACGTCGGCTTGCGCCCGATGCGGTCGGACGTGCTGCTCCAGAAGACCCGGCCCCCCATGTTGAACAGGCTCAGCAGCCCCACGAAGCCCGCCGCCGCCGTGGCCGTTACGCCGTTTCCGGCGCCCAGCACGCGGTCACTGAACATCTCCTGAATCATCACGCTGGCCTGCCCCAGCACCCCGATCCCCGCCGTCACGTTGCAGAACAGCACGGTGAACAGCAGCCAGAACTGCGGCGTGCGCACCGCCTGCTCCACCGTGACGTTGTGGGTGGAGATCATGCCGTGGGAAGCGTTCTGGGCGGGCGGCGTCCAGCCTTCGGGCTTCCAGCCGTCGGCGGGCACCCGCACGAGAAAGGCCCCGAACATCATCAGGGCGAAGTACAGGACCGCCATCGTGATGAAGGTCGGCACGATGCCGAAGTTGGGCCCGCCGTAGGCCGCCATCAGGGACGTGCCCAGCGGGCTCCCCAGCAGCGCCCCGCCGCCGAAGCCCATGATCGCCAGCCCCGTGGCGAGACCGGGGCGGTCGGGAAACCACTTGATCAGCGTCGAGACCGGGCTGATGTACCCCAGCCCCAGCCCGATGCCGCCCAACACGCCGTTGCCCAGGATCACCAGCCACAGTTGGTGGGTCGCCACGCCGAGCGCGGCCACCAGAAAGCCGCCGCAAAACAGCAGGGCGGAGGTGAACATCGTCCGGCGCGGGCCCACCCGTTCCACCCACTTGCCGAACAGCGCCGAACTCGCCCCCAGGAAAAAGAGGGCCACCGAGAAGATCAAGCCGACCTGAAACAGCGACCAGTCACCCGGCGCCCCGGTGTCGGCGGCGAGGTCCCCGGAGATCAGGCGGCTAAGCGGCTTGTTGAACACGCTGTAGCCGTAAATCTGCCCGATGGACAGGTGAACGCCCAGCGCGGCGGGCGGCACCAGCCAGCGGTTGAAGCCGGGTGGGGCGACGGTGCGTTCGCGGTCGAGGAAAGAGGCCATCTGTTCTCCTTTCGCGGCTGGGGCTGCCAGCACAGGGGGGTGGTTCAGGAGGGTTGGAGGCGGGGCGTTCCCGCGTAGACGTTGAAACGCTCGGCCCGCGCGAAGCCGACGAGGGTGAGACCCAGGGCCGCCGCCGTCTCCACCGCGAGGCTGCTCGGCGCCCCCACGGTCACGACGACGGGAACGCCCGCCAGCGCGGCCTTCTGCACGATCTCGAAGCCCGCGCGGCTGGAGGTCACGAGCATGTGATTGGAAAGGGGAAGAAGTTTTCTCCCTACAGCCCAGCCCACGAGCTTGTCCACCGCGTTGTGCCGTCCCACGTCCTCAAAGGCGGCCAGCAGGGTTCCGTCCGGCGTGAACAGGCCCGCCGCGTGCAGCCCACCCGTCGCGTCGAAGGCGGGCTGGGCCGCGCGCAGCCGTTCGGGCAAGGTGGCGAGCAGGGCAGGGGAGAGGAGAGGGGCCGTCCACACCGCCTCCCCCACCCGCACCGCCAGCCGCTCCACGCTGCCGCTGCCGCAAACCCCGCACGCACTCGTGGTGACGTTCGTGCGGGCCGAAGCGAGAAACCAGTGCGGGTCAGAGGTGTGCAGGATGACGACGTTGGGGGTTTCGGGGTCCTGGACGAGCGTGATGGGAGCGTCCCGGTGGAGCAGCCCCTCCGCGTACAGCCACCCCAGCACGAGCTCGCGGTCGTGGCCGGGTGTGCGCATGGAGACGGCCAGAGTCAGGCTCTCTCCGCCCTCATGCACGCGAATGTCGAGAGGTTCCTCGACGGCCACCGCGTCGTCACGTTCGGTCGCTCTGCCCCCCCGGTAGGCCAGCACACGCGCCCCGGTCACGGCGGGGGCCGTGCTCTCGGCGGACGTGGGCTTGGCCTCCGGCAGGCTCACGCGAGGCGTTCCCCGCTCGTCCGGCGTTCCTCCACCGGCTCGTGCATCTGGGCGTCCGCCTGCCGCAGCGCGTGGCCGAAGCCCTTCAGGGTGCCGAAGAGGGCGGTCAACGCCACCTGAATGTCCGGGTCACGCATGAGGCCGACGAGTTCGCCGACGCCCACCCGCTCCCCGCGCGCCACCCGCTTGGCCCCCTCGTTCACACCCTCGTTCAGCGCTCTGCCCAGGGCGCCGACGCTCTGGGGGTCGAGTTCGGTGAGCACCCGCACGACCTCCAGCAGGTTGCGGATGACGTGTGTCGAGCTGCCCCGCTCCAGGATGTGCAGGCTCTCGCCCGCGAGCCCGCCCCCGCCGCGCACGACCTTGTTCAGCACGTCCAGAACCCCGTGATCGTGCAGGGCGCTTAGGAGTTTCAAGCCCTCGACCAGCGCCTCGGCGTTCTGGGCGCTCGCCTCAGCCACCTCCTCCTGCGGTGTTCTGACGCGC
Organism: Deinococcus planocerae; assembly: GCF_002869765.1. Taxonomy (NCBI): domain Bacteria; kingdom Thermotogati; phylum Deinococcota; class Deinococci; order Deinococcales; family Deinococcaceae; genus Deinococcus; species Deinococcus planocerae. Next base: position 9,533 of record NZ_PNOR01000038.1, read on the forward strand.
GGGGTGTATTGCAGTGATTTCGCCATCTTGACCTCGCTTTGGCTGTGTGGAGGGTTTGGTGCGCTGGGACGACGCTCGCGGTTGCCCCCCTCCCAGCCTCCCCCACGAGGGGGGAGGGGCAAAAAACCTCATCCGCGGGTTTGTTCTTTTCCGCCTCCCCCCTTTATGGGGGAGGCCGGGACTCGAAGAGCTGCGTAGCAGAGGGGGTGAGCGGGCCGGGCAACCAAGAAGGCTCAACCTTCAACTTCCCGCTGTTCTTCACCCGAAGAAGGGGCCAAAGCTCCTCGCCCCGGCCCCCCTCCCCCCTCAGTCGTCCGCCCCGCCCACGTAGTCCGAGCGCGCGTTCAGGCTGCCGCCCTCCATCATCGTCAGGCTGGAGCCGGGGAACACGTAGTCGGGCCGCCGCCACTTGCGCTCGACCTCCACGCCCCGCTGCGGGGTGGGGTGGCCGAAGCGGTGGTTCGTGCGCGGCAGGGGCGGCGTGCCGTCCACGCTCAGAATCTCCATCCGTACCGCCGTGTCCTTGTAGGCGGGCGTGTGGGTCACATGGTCGGCGTGGCTGCCCGTCAGGCGGTTGACGGCCTGCGCGGCGTCCTGCGTGTTCATCGGCATGTAGAGCTGCTTGCCGATCACCCGGTTCGTCACGAGGACGGGCAGGCGCACCGCCCCGTGCCGCGAGACGAGGCGGACGATGGACCCGCTCCTCAGCCCCCGCTGCTGCGCCAGCTCCGGCGACACCTCCACGAACGTGCCGGGCACCTTCGCCACAATCCCGGGCGCCTTGAAGGTCATGTTGCCCTCGTGGAAGTGCTCCAGCATCCGCCCGTTGTTGAAGTGCAGGTCGTACTCCTCGGTCGGCGGCTCGACCGGCGCGACGAACTGGGCGGGGTAGAGGCGGGCCTTTTTATCCGGGAAGGGGAAGCCGTCCACGAACAGCAGGGGCGTGTCGGTGCCGTCGGGGTGGACCGGCCATTGCAGCGACTTGAAGCCCTCCAGCCGCTCGTAGTTCACACCCGCGTAGAGCGGGGTGAGGCTGGCAATTTCGTCCATGATCTGCGAGGGGTGGGTGTAATTCCACCCGGCGCCGAGGCGGTTGGCGACGAGCTGGATGATCTCCCAGTCGGGCTTGCTGCCGCCCATCGGCTCCATCGCCCGGTACAGCCGCTGGATGCGCCGCTCGGTGTTCGTGAAGGTGCCGTCCTTCTCCAGGCTGGGGCTCGCCGGGAGCACCACGTCGGCAAAGCTCGCCGTGTGGCTGAAGAACACGTCCTGCACGACGAAGAAATCGAGCTTTTCGAGTGCGGCGTCCACGTAGTTGGAGTTGGAATCGACCACGGCCATCTCCTCGCCCTTGAGGTACATGGCGCGGAGCTTGCCCTCGTGGATCGCGTGGACCATCTCGTGGTTGTCCAGGCCCTTGTTGACGGGGAGTTCGGTGCCCCAGATTGCCGCGTATTTGGCGCGCACGGTGGGATCATCGACCCGCTGGTAGCCCGTGACGAAGCCGGGCATCGCGCCCATGTCCGACGCTCCCTGCACGTTGTTGTGCCCGCGTAGGGGGTACGAGCCCGCGCCGGGACGCATGTAGTTGCCGCTGACGAGCAGCATGTTCGAGATCGCCGTGCTCGTCTCGCTGCCGCCCATCTGCTGGGTCACGCCCATCGCCCACATGACGCAGGTGCCGTCCGCCGTGGCGACCTCGTGCGCGATCTGGCGAATCTTGTCCTGGGAGATGCCGGTCACCTGCTCGGCATACTCCAGCGTGTAGCCCTCCAGGCTGGCCCGGAACTCGTCCATGCCGCCCACCCACTGCGCCAGGAAGTCCTTCTTCTCCAGCCCGTTGTCGAGGATGTAGCGGCTCACCGCGTTCAGCCACACGAAGTCGGTCCCCGGATTGGGCTGCACGAAGAGGTCCGCCCGCTGCGCCATCTCGTGCTCGCGCAGGTCGGCGACGATGAGTTTCTGCCCGCGCAGCTTGTGCGCCCGCTTGACCCGCGTGGCGAGGACGGGGTGGCTCTCCGCCGTGTTCGTCCCGATGCCGATGACGAGCCCGGCCTTCTCCAGATCGACGATGCCGCCCGAGTCGCCGCCGTAGCCCACCGTGCGCCACAGGCCCATCGTGGCGGGGCTCTGGCAGTAGCGCGAGCAGTTGTCCATGTTGTTCGTGCCGATCACCGAGCGGGCGAGCTTCTGCATCAGGAAGCCCTCCTCGTTCGTCGTCTTGGACGAGGCGATAAAGGCCAGCGCGTCCGGCCCGCTCTCCCGCCTGATCTCGGTGAAGCGGCGGGCGATCAGCGAGAGCGCCTCGTCCCACGTCGCCTCGCGGAAGCCGTTCTCCGTGCGGATCAGGGGCGTGGTCAGCCGATCCGTGCTGTTCACGTAGTCCCAGCCGAACTTGCCCTTGATGCAGGTGCTCACGCCGTTCGCCGGTCCGTCGAAGGGCTCGATTTTGAGGATGTGGCGGTCCTTCGTCCACACCTCGAAGGAGCAGCCCACGCCGCAGTAGGTGCAGACCGTCTTCGTCCGCTCGATGTAGCCGTCACGTCCGGCGGCCTCGATCTCGGAGATGTTCAGGATCGGCACGTACCCGACCGACGGCTCGACGTTCTTCACGATGGCGACGGCGGAGTTGAAGACCGGCAGCTCCATCCCCGTGAAGTACCCCGCCTCGCCCAGCATGGACTTTTCCATCAGCGCGTTGCACGGGCAGACGGTGACGCAGTGCCCGCAGCTCACGCAGCTCGACTCGTCGATGGGTTTGCCGCCGTCCCACAGCACGCGGGGGTGCGGGTCCTCCCAGTTGATGCTCAGGGTCTCGTTGACCTGGAGGTTCTGGCAGGCCTCCACGCAGCGCCCGCAGAGGATGCACTGGTCGGGGTCGTAACGGTAGAAGGGATTCGTCTCGTCCTTCGCGTACGGCTTGGGCTGGAAGGGCCGGTTCTGGTGCTGCACCCCCATCAGTTTCGTCGTGTTGTGGACCGTACAGTTGCCGTTGTTGTTGTCGCAGACGGTGCAGTACAGCAGGTGGTGCGAGAGGATGCGGTCAAAGGCCTCCTCGCGGGCGAGTTGCGCGCCCTGCACGGCGGTGCGGACCTGCATCCCCTCGCTGACGGGGGTGCCGCAGGCGCGGACGAGTTGCCCGTTCACCTCGACGATGCACGTATCGCAAGTCTGGATCGGGCCGAGCTGCGGGTGGTAGCACACCTGGGGCAGCTCGACCCGGGCGCGGTTGAGGGCGTCGACCAGATGTTCTCCCGGTCTCGCCGTGTACGTACCGCCGTCAATCGAAATCTGGATCTCGGGTCCAGCCACGGGCATCCCTCCTCTTTTCGGGTGCGCGAAGTATATCGGTTGTGCGCAAAGGAAAAGGCATTCGCCCTCCGAGTGAAGGAGACGTTAAGCAGATGAAGGGGCGCGGCCTGCGAGGCCCCAAACAGCAAAAAGGCCGGTCGCCCGGCCTGTGTGAGAGTTCTGGGTAAGGCGCGCCGTCTGGTTAGTCCGTCTCTGCCTTCTGGTGGCGGTACTCCTGGATGTGGTCGTAGACGTGCTGCGGGAAGTCGAGGTCGCGGTAGACGTTGCCCTCGTCGGGGTCATCGGCATTCGGCAGGATGGGGAAGTCCTGCTTTTCCATGTACTCCATGATCTTCGCGCGGCCCGGCGGGCTGTAGTCCGCCTCCTGCACCTGCCGCACGAGGTCGCGCGCCCCCTGCTCGCTGAAGTCCTTGTCCTGCGCGAGCAGCGAGACGAGCTCGTCCTCCTCCACGAAATGCCGCCCGATGATCGCGTACACCAGGCGCCCGTAGTGCCCGATGTCCTGCCCCTCATTCAGCGCGTCCGTCAGGTGGGCCATCATATGGTTCTTCGTCATATCTTCCAGCGACATATTCACCTCGTGCTGGTTAGCCTAGGGCGTAATCAGGGCGCGATCATGATTCGGCGTTCAGGGGGCCTTTACGGTAGGAACAGGAAGGGCGGGAGGGCTTTGCGCCGTCCCGGGCTACCGCCACACCAGCGCGACGGCTCCCGCTGCCATCAGGGCCACCGCCCACACCTGATCGAGGTTGACCCAGGCCCGGCGCAGCACCGTGAGCCCTACAAACTGGTACACGGCCAGCGCGACGGCGGCCATCACCGCGAACATGCTCAGCGTGTGGACCCCCACCGCCGCCAGCCCGGCGAGGGTGGAGGACGCGGCCATCCCCGCAGGCAGGTGCTCGCCGTGCCCCGCGTGCGCCGCCCCGCCCCCTGCCGAGAAGCGCAGCGCCACCGGCACCAGCATCAGCCCCGCGCCGTGGGCGGTGGACATCAGGAAGGACCACAGGGTCAGGTCGCGGAACCCCACGCGCATCCCCACCCAGCGCGGGTGCGTGTTCGGCCTCAGCAGCTTGTACGCCCCGAAGGCGAGCAGCGCCCCCGCCCCGACGAGGCGCAACACCCCCCCGTCGAGGACCGCTCCCGCCAAGATCACCAGAGCGACCACCAGCGCGACCGAAAGCGCGTGCCCCAGCGCGATGGGCCACAGGGCCCGCCCCACCGCCGCCCGGCGGCGTTCCTGCAACCCCAGCGCCACCGCAAACAGCCAGCCCATCGCGGGGTTGAGGCCGTGCAGCGCCCCCAGCAGGGCGAGGGCGGACCAGGCGAGGGGGTCGTTCACGCGCCCCTCAGGGGTTGGGGTAGCAGAACGAGTCCGAGGAGGCGTCCCCGCCCTGGAGCCGCATCTGGTGCGCCCGCCGCTCGCCGAAGTCCACGTAGAAGTCGGGGTCGAGCGTCATCCCGCCCGCCGGGTCCGCGTCCAGCTTCGCCGCCCAGCCGCGAATGCCCGCCGGGTAGAACTGCTCGTCCCAGGAGACGTACAGCGAGTTGGTGACGTACACCCGCCGCCCGTCGCGGCTGAGTTCCACCATCTGCGGCCCGCCCGTCAGCGGCTCCGGCGCCCTCGGGTGCCCCGCCCGCCGCACGATGCCCCCCAGGTGCACCGAGCCTACCAGTTTCGGCTCGAACGGATCGCTCACGTCGTACTGCCGCAACTCCCCGGTGCCCCAGCACGAGACGTACAGGAAGCGGTCGTCCAGCGACAGGTTGATGTCGGTGATCAGCGGCGGCACCGCCCCGAAGCCCTGGAGGAGCGGCGGGAGGAGGGAAGGGTCGGCGGGCTCGGCAGGAACCTCGATCACCTTGCGGACCTTCCACTCCCCGCGGTCGAGGTGCCACAGCCACACCGAGGCCGAGAGGTCTTTCAGGCTCGTCACCACGCCCACGAAGCCGTAGGTCTGCCGCGGGTCGTGCGCGGGGCGCAGTTCCAGCACCATCTGCTGCTCTGGGCCGAGGTCGAGGGCCTTCACATGCTCCCGGGTGCGCAGGTTCCAGACGTGCAGGCGGTGCCCGTACCCGCCCGCGAGGAGGATCTCGGGGTTGAGGCCGTCCTCCACCATGTTCGGCGTGCCCCACTCGGAGGTCAGCATGGTGTCGTGCCCGAGGTGCCACCAGAAGTCGTAGGCGAGGTACTGCGGCCCCCGGTCCTTCTCCCACGGCCCCTTGATCTCGAAGGTGGTGTGGTCGAGGACGAAGACGCCGCCCGGCCCCTCGCCCGACGGGCTGCCCAGCGCGTTCATGTACACGGCGTCCGGCCCGCAGTGGACGGTGTGCGGACGACTGTAGCCGCTCCGGGCGTGCAGCTCCTCCGGCTCGATGGTCTTGTGCAGGGTGGGCCTGCGCGGGTCGGGCCTGGTGTCCACCACGTAGATGCGTGAGGAGCGCAGCCCCGGCACGAGCAGGTACCGCCGCTCGACGTGCGGGTGCGGCATGGTGGGGCACAGCGCCGCGCTGCACGCGTTCCAGCCGAAGTGGTGCAACTCGTCCCCGGTGTGCGGCAGCTCCAGGCGGCCCACCTCCCGCGCGTAGGTCGGCGAGGCGGGGTCGAGGTCGAGCACCGCGAGCGCGTCGGGCGTGCGGTAGGTGGGGTCGATCACCACCACGTAGGCGAGCGTTTCGCGCGGCGCACTCTGGGCGAGGCTCGGCGAGGGGTAGAACGTCGGGTCGGGCCGGAAGGTCGTCATGCGCGAAGCCTCCTGCGGGCGGGGCGCGCCTGCGTCCGGGACCCGGGCGGCCCGGCGCGGCGCTGGGGCGGGTTCCCGGACATAGCCGGATCGTCCCCGTTCGGTACTTGATCCTCCTTGTAACCTACTTGACCGAAGGATGCAACGGTGGCTCACACCCCCGCACAGGGCGGCCATAGACGGAGCGGGCCGCGCTTTCTTCCTGCACACCGAAAGGGAAAGGCCGGGAACGTCACCACCACGCTCCCGGCCCTGGCTGTTCGTCAGTCCTGATTGTTCGTCCCGCCCGTGTCCTCGTACAGGGCCGGGTCGTTCGCCCCGTAGTGCGAGGCGCTCGTGCCGTCCACGGCGGCGTCGGCGAGGTCGGTCTCCTCGGCGCCCGAGGGGGGCTGGTAGACCGGGCTGTCCTCGTTCGTCATCTCGGGGTTGGGGGCGTTGTTGCCGTCTGCCTCTGCATTTCCGGTCATGGCCCGAGGGTGCCACGGGCCTCCACTGTCGCTCTGTCCGGCGAGCTTAAGGGGACTTCACGCTCGGCAACGGGCCGTTGGGCGCCTTGATCAGGTGGGGAGGGGCCGGGTGGGTGGAGAGGTCACCCGATCCGCTCCTGTCCCGCCTGCTGGGGCCGCGTAAGATTCGTCTCCACCTAGGAGGCTAGGGCCAGGAGGTTGTTAAGGACTAAATAAAATTCTGCCGTCAGTCTTCTCATATCTTGCACAGCAACCATGAGGGGGCCAGAGCGGGCGCGCCCTGTGGCAAAGGAGCCCTCCATGCCAGACCACCCCCCATCTCTACGGCGCTGGGACCTGACCGAGCCCCACACCGCGCTCACCGCTTTTCTGGGCACCCTGCCCGCCCCGCCTCAGCTCCTCGCCCTGGGGGAGCCCACCCACGGCCTCGACGCCTTCCCTGCCTGGCGCAACCGCCTCTTCCGCGCGCTGGTCGAGCGTCACGGATTCCGGTCCATCGCCATTGAGAGTGACATCATCGCTGGCCTGCGGGTGAATGCCCACGTCGCGTCGGGTCACGGCACCCTGGATGAGGCTCTGGAGACGGGATTCAGCCACGGCTTCGGCGCGGTGAGGGCCAACTGGGAACTGGTCGAGTGGATGAGCGCCTTCAACGCCGGGCGTGAACCAGGAGACCGCCTACACTTCTACGGCTTCGATGCACCTCTGGAGAATCTATGGGCCGCCAGCCCCCGCGCCAGCCTGCTCGCCCTGCACGCCTTCCTGGGCGCGCATCTGGAAGACCTCCCCGTGAACAGGGCCACCCTGGAACACCTCTGCGGCGACGACGCTCCCTGGGTCAATCCGGAGGCGGCCCTGGACCCCACAAGGTCCATCGGCAACGGCGGCGAGGCGCGGCACTTACGGCGGCTGGCCGACGACCTCTCCACCCTCCTGCGAACCGAGACGCCGGGACTGGCCGCCTACCCCGGGTTCTGGGAGGCGAGGCTGCACGCCCGCACCGCGACGGGCCTGCTGCGTTACCACGCGGTGATCGCCGACCCCGGGTCCACCCGCGTGTCGCGCATGCTGGCCCTGCGTGACCTGATGATGGCCGACAACCTCGGCGCCGTCGCCGGGCGTGAACGCGGGCGCGGGCCGACCCTCGTGTTCGCCCACAACGCCCACCTGCAACGCCAGGTCAGCGCGATGAAGATGGGGGGAACGCGCCTGAAGTGGTGGAGTGCCGGGGCGCAGGTCAGCACCCGCCTCGGCAACCGGTACGCCTTCATCGCGGGTGACCTGGGGACGGCGCCGCAAAGGGGCATCGGGGAACCGGCCCCGGACACGCTGGCGGGCGCCCTGATGGACCTTTCCGGCCCGGCCACCCTGTTCGCCTCCCGGGAGCTGAGCGCCGCGCTCCCACAAGCTCTCGTCAGGAGAACGGACCTTCCCCCTCAGGCTGGGTCCTTTCCTATCGCGGCACGGGACCTGACTCTCACGGACGGCGTGCTCTTCGTGAAGGACGCAGCGGGCTGAGCGGGTCAGGTCTCCCGTGACCGTCGGTACTCTCGAGAACGGTCGCGTTCAGCGAAATTGGCTCACCCAGTCTCCGTCACGGGCTCGGCCCCCCCGCGCCCTGCGGCACGAGGCCCGCCTCCACGATGCCGAACTCCTGCACCCGGCCCCGGGAGTCGAGCCCGAAGATCAGCGTCCAGCCCTCTCGCGGGCCGCGCTCGAAGGTGGCCGTGCGGGTGTAGTAGGTCAGGCCACCTCCCCGCGTCACCCGCTCGCCGAGCACCCGCGTCTCGGCCCCGTAGGCTTCCAGGCCGCTGCGGCGGTACGCCCGGAAGTCGGCGAAGTCGCGCCAGTCGGCGCGCACGGCGGGCAGGAATGCCGCCCACACCTCCTCCAGCCGCTCGCTGTACAGCAGCCCGGTCAGCTCCCGGCCCCGGGCGAGGGGGTCGAGCGTGGGCGCGGGGGCTGGAGTGGGCGGCGCCGCGACCGCTGGGGCCTGCGGCGAGACGGGCCGCGCGGGAACGACCGGCGGCTCGGCGGGCACCGGCGCCGGAGTGGCCTGGACGGGCGCCGGGGGAGGGGAGGGCGCCGCGTCCGGGGGGGTGGGGGCGGGGTGGGGCGGGGCGTTCGGTGCCTCCCGTACCGGGGCGGGGGCCGCCGCGACCACCGTTCCTGGGGAGGCCTCGGCGGCGGCGGGCCGCACGAGCAGGCTCTGGGCTCCATACAAGACGGCGGGCGTCAGCACGACCAGCGCCGCGCCGACGAACAGGCCCTCCTCCGTGCGATTCATCCCCACCTCCGTGATGGGCCCCGTTATAGGTCAGGCCGGGAGAGGAAAATGCGACCCGGTACCGCTCGGCCCTACAGCTCCACGGGGAGGCCGCTGCGCGCGCTCTCGTAGCCGCCGAGCACCAGCCGCACGCTCTCTCGCCCGTCCTCGCCGGTGCAGATCACGGGCCTTCCCTCACGCACCGACGCGACGAAGTGCCCTACGCTGCGGACGTGCGCGTTCCCCGGGTTCGCCGCGTCGTACCACGTCTCGTCGCCCTCGCCCCAGCCTCCGAAGTCGAAGGTCCGGTGGAGGTGGCGCAGCCGCGGCTTGCCGAGCCGGTTGCTGCACTCCAGCGCCCCCGCCGTGCCGTACACCGCGAAGCTCTCCTCCCACCCGGTCGCGGTCCACGCGGTCTCCACGCTCGCCAGCGCCCCGCTTTCGAACTCCAGGTTGGCGACGGCGGTGTCCTCCACCTCGATGTCGAACTTTAGCGTGTTCATGCGGGCGAACACGGCGCGCACCTCGCCCCCCAGGTAACGCGCGAGGTCCATCAGATGACAGCCGTTGTCGAGCAGGGTGCCGCCGCCGCTCGCCGCCAGGCTCCCAAAAGCCCCCCGCACCTCGGGCGCCCCGCCCCAGTCGTGGGCCTGCCGCAGCCGCATGAAGGTCACCCGCCCGATCCGCCCCTCGTCGATGAGGCGCTTGGCCGTCTCCACCAGCGGGTTCGAGCGCAGGTGGTGGTTCGTCTGGAGGACCACCCCCGCCTCCCGCGCCGCCGTGATCATCGCGTCGCAGGCGGCGAGGTCCAGAGAGAGTGGCTTCTCGCACAGGACGTGGATGCCCCGCCCCAGGGCGGCGAGCGCGGCGGGCGCGTGGAAGGCGTTCGGCGTGCAGATGCTCACCGCCTGGATGGCCTCGCGCTCGAGCATCGCCTCGAAGTCCGCGTAGCCGCGCGCCTGCCACTCCTCCTCGCGCCTCAGGCGGGTCGCCTCGCTGGGGTCGGCGAAGGCCACCACGTTCGCCCCCGCCAGCCGGTAGCCCTCGTAATGCCGCGACGAGATCGCCCCCGCCCCGATGATGCCGACGTTCAGGACCTGGGTCCCCGGGAGCTGGGTCATGCGCCCTCTCCCGCCCGCTCGGGCAGCCCACGTTCGGGCAACACTTCGAGGGGCCGACGGTTCCCGAAGGCGCGGGGGGCACTCGCCGTCGGCGCCGCCCAACGCGCCCCGTTGGCGATCACCCGCAGCACGCCCTCGTGGTGGTAGGTCGGGTAGGTCTCGTGCCCGGGCCGGAAGTAGAAGATCTTCCCGCTCCCGCGCGTGAAGGTGCAGCCCGACCGGAAGACCTCGCCCCCGGTGAACCAGCTCACGAAGATCAGCTCGTCGGGCGCGGGAATGTCGAAGTGCTCGCCGTACATCTCCTCGGCGGGCAGTTCCAGGTATTCGCCGACGCCCTGCGCGATGGGGTGCGCGGGGTTGACGACCCACAGCCGCTCCTTGTCGGTCGCCTCGCGCCACTTCAGGTCGCAGCTCGTGCCCATCAGCCGCTTGAAGGGCTTGCTGAAGTGCCCCGAGTGCAGCACGATGAGGCCCATCCCGTCCCACACCCGGTCCACCACCCGGTCCACCACCTCGTCCTGTACGGCCCCGTGCGCCTTGTGCCCCCACCAGACGAGCACGTCGGTGGAGTCCAGCACCTCCCGGGTCAGGCCGTGCTCGGGCTCGTCGAGGGTGGCGGTGCGGACCTCCCCGAGACCCTGGGCGCGCAAGCCCTCGGCGATGGCCCCGTGGATGCCCCCCGGATAGATTGCCCGGACGGCGGGATTCTCGTGCTCGTGGCGAAACTCGTTCCAGATGGTGACGCGTGGCTGGGTCATGGGAGTCGTCCTTGCGGGAAGTGGGGGCGGGGAGTGGGAGTAGAGGGGCGAAGAAAGGCCGCAGCGAGTCTAAACGACGTTGCCCACGGGGGCGAGTTCCCCGGACGCACGGAGCCGCTGGGCCAGGTGCCCGCGCGGCGAAAAAGCGGAAGAAAGGCAGACCGGCTGGCCTGCCCTTCCCGCGTTGCCGGGGTGAGCCTACCAGCCGCGCCCCTTGATGCGGGCGAGTTCGGTGGAGAGTTGGGTGACCGCCGCCTGCCCCGTGGCCTTGCGGTTAAGCACGCTGCTGGCGGCGTTGGCAAAGGCCTGCGAGACCTGATTGTATTTCCCCTTGGTCGGGCCCGAGGGGCGGGCCACGGCGTTCGTGAACACGCCCAGCAGGCTCCCGAAGAAGGGGTTGGCCTTCAGGACCTCGGGGTCCTTGTAGAGCGCTTGCAGGGTGGGGTTGAAGGAGGCGCCCGGCACGGTGGCGCGAATCTTCTGCTCCTGCGGGCCGGTGAGGTAACGGATCAGGTCGATGGCCGCCGCCTGGTTCTTCGAGTAGCCGTTCACGCCGAGGTTCCAGCCGCCGAGGGTGGCGGCGGCCCTGCCCCCCGGCCCGGCGGGCAGGGCCGCCACGCCGATCTTGCCCCTCACCCGGGAGTCGGCGCTTTGCCCGAGCGCCCAGGCGTACGGCCAGTTGCGCATAAAGGCGGCGTTGCCGGACTGGAAGACGCCGCGTGCCTGCTCCTCGTCGTACGCGATCACCCCGGCGGGAGTGATGTCACGAATCCAGCTCGCGGCAGTACCCAGCGCCTGGGCGGCCCTGGGGTTGTTGACGGTGATCTTGCCGCTGTCGTCGACGATGGTGCCGCCCCCGAAGGCGGCGACCCACTCCAGCGCGTTGCAGGTCAGGCTCTCTCCGTTGCGGCCCTGGAAGACGAACCCCGTGAAGGCCTTGCTCGTCTTGCGCTCGCCCGCCTGAATCTTCCTCGCCATGGTGACCAGTTCGGCCCAGGTCCTGGGAGGGGCGTTGTAGCCGTACTTCTTCAGGAGGTCCGTGCGGTAGTACAGCAGGCCCGCGTCCGTCCACCAGGGGACGGCGACAAGTTTGCCGTTCACGGTGTTCGCGTCGACGATGCCCTTGAAGTGCCCGCTGAGTTCAGAGGCGGGAACCTTGCCCTTCAGGTCCACGAGCTGGTCCGAGAGCAGGCCCGGCCACACGATGTCGAGCAGGTATACGTCGATGTCAGGGCTCTTGGCGGCGAGCTGTTGCTGGATCAGGCCGAGGTGGTCGGTGGAGTTGTTGGGACTCTCGAAGAACTTGGCCGTGTTGCCGGTCTTCTTGGCCCAGCGGTTCACGCCCTCCTTGCACAGGTCGTAGCCGGGGCCCGCCCCACAGTCGATGGTCACGGTGACGGCTCCCGCCTGGGCGGCGAGGGCGGCGGCGGTGAGGCTCGCGGTCAGAAGCAGCTTCTTCATGGTTCCTCCGGATGGGGAGAGAGGCGGGCGGAGCGGGACACTCGGCGGATTCCGGGCACGGGGCACCTCCTGCAAGACGTGGGCGGGAGCGTCACGAACCCCGGGGAGTGGGCTGGGTCAGGCGCTCACCTCCTCTCCCGGGGTGAGGTACACCCGCGCCTCGTAGGGGCGAAGGGTCAGGCACTGTTCCGGCCCCCCCGGCGCCGCGTAGTTCGCCAGGAGCAGCCGCGTGGAGGGCGAGGGGGGGGAGTCGAGCGGCCAGGCGAGCCTCACCGTCTCCCGGCTGAAGTTCAGCAGGACGAGGAGCTGTTCGCCCCCGGTCGTCCGCGTGTAGGCGTACACCGTGGGGTGGTCGGGCAGCAGGAGGTCGTACCGGCCCTCCACGATCACCGGGTACGTGCGCCGCAGCCGGATCAGGTCGCGGAGGTACCAGAAGACCGAGTTCGGGTCACGCAGCGCCGCCTCGACGTTGATCTCCGTGTGGTTGGGGTTGACGCCGATCCAGGGGATGCCCGTGGTGAAGCCCGCGTTGGGGGAGGCGTCCCACTGCATCGGCGTGCGGGCGTTGTCGCGGCCCTTGGCGTGGATCAGGGCGAGCGTCTCCTCCGGGGAGTGGCCGCCCTCGGTCACCCGCTCCCGGTAGAAGTTCAGGGTGTCCACGTCGCGGTAGGCCTCGATGGAAGGAAAGCGCACGTTCGTCATGCCGATCTCGTCGCCCTGGTAGACGTAGGGGGTGCCCTCCAGCGTGTGCAGGAAGGTGGCGAGGAGCTTGGCGGACGCCACGCGGTGCTCCCCGTCGTCCCCGAAGCGCGAGACCATCCGGGGCACGTCGTGGTTGGAGAGGTAGAGGCTGTTCCACCCCTGGCCGTGCAGGGCGCGCTGCCAGCGGGTCGTGACCTCCCGCAGCTCGGCGAGGCTCCACGGCACGTGCGTCCACCTCGGCGTGGGGTGCCCCGGGTCCTTGTCGAGCGCCATGTGGTCGAACTGGAAGATCATGCTCAGCACGCCCTGCGCCGCGTCCGTGTACGCGAGGCCGAGTTCGGGGCTGACCCCCGGCGTCTCCCCGACGGTGAGCACGTCGTACCCCGACAGGACCCGATCTTTCATCTCCCGCAGGTAGGCGAACAGGCGCGGCCCGTTGAGGAAGTGTTCCTCCGCGAGGGGGTGGTCGCCCCGCGCGGTCCCCTCGGGGAAGTCGGGCGCCTTGGAGAGCATGTTGATGGTGTCCATCCGAAAGCCGTCCACGCCCTTGTCGAGCCAGAAGCGCATCAGGTCGTGGACCTCCTCGCGCACCCGGGGGTTTTCCCAGTTCAGGTCGGGCTGCCGCTCGGAGAAGAGGTGGAGGAAATACTCGTCCGTCCGCGGGTCGTACTTCCACGCCGAGCCGCCGAAGTGCGAGCCCCAGTTGTTCGGTGGCCCGCCGCCTTTGCCCGGTCGCCAGAGGTAGAAGTCGCGGTAGGGGTTGTCCTTCGAGCGGCGCGACTCCACGAACCAGGGGTGCTCGTCCGAGGTGTGGTTCACCACGAGGTCCATCACCAGCCGCATCCCGCGCGCGTGCAATCCGGCGAGCAGGGCGTCGAAGTCCGCCATCGTGCCGAACTCGGGCTGGATGCCCCGGTAGTCACTGATGTCGTAGCCGCCGTCGTCGTTCGGGGACGGGTAGACTGGGCACAGCCAGATCACGTCCACCCCGAGCGTGTGCAGGTAGTCGAGCCTCGCCGTGATACCGCGCAGGTCGCCCACCCCGTCGCCGTCGGTGTCGAGGAAACTGCGGGGGTAGATCTGGTAGACGACGCTCTGTTTCCACCACGCCATGCGGGACTCCTTCTGTAAACGCTTACAGGTACGGGCAAAAAGGGCGGGCCTAGACCCTGCGCACGCTCTGCCGCTCCACGATGGTGGTGGGGAAGATCGCGTGCCCCCCGAGCGGTTGGACGCCCTGGATGTGATCGAGGAGCATCGTCGCCGCGCGGCGCCCCATGCCGTACAGGGGCTGACGCACGGTGGTCAGCGGCGGCAGGCTCATCTCGGCGAGGGGAAGGTCGTCGAAGCCCATGACGCTGAGGTCGTCGGGCACCCGCAACCCCCGCTTGAAGGCGGCGGACATGACCCCCAGGGCGAGCTCGTCGCTGCTGGCGAAGACGGCGGTGAGGCCCTGCGCCTGCCCCAGCAGGGCCGCGCCGCCCGTCTGCCCGTCCCGGAAGGCGAAGCCCCCCAGGCACAGCACCCGCCCCGGCTCCACCACGAGGCCGTGGTCGCGGTGCGCCTCGTGGAAGCCCGAAAGGCGGCTACTTTGCTCGGGCGTCTCGTGCGGGCCGCCGTAGAGCATCCCGATCCGCTCGTGGCCCTGGCCGATCAGGTACGAGGTCGCCGCGTAGGCGGCCTGGCGGTCGTCGCAGCGGATGGTGGGGGTCCCGGGCCGCGCGCTCTCGCCCGACAGGACGACGAGCGGGAGGCGCAGCCGCCCGATGAACTCCGCGTACTCGCCCCGCAGCACCTCGCTGGCGAAGATCAGGCCGTCCACCCGCTTCTCGGCGAGGAGTTGCAGGTATCCCAGCGTGCGCTCGTGGTCGCCGCCCGTCCGGCCCACGATCACGCTGAAGCCGCGCCCCTGCGCCGCGTCCTCCACCCCGCCGAGCACCGTGCCCGAGAACATGTCCGACACCTTGGGAAAGAGGATCGCCAGCGTCTTCGTCTGGGCGCTCATCAGGCTCCGGGCGACCGCGTTGGGCTTGTAGTTCAGCTCCTGCACGGCGCCGAGCACCGCGGCCCTCGTCTCCTCCGCCACCCAGTGCCTCCCGTTCAGGACCCGCGAAACCGTCGCGGTCGAGACGTTCGCACGCCTCGCCACGTCCCTAATCGTCGGTTCCATCGGTTCTCGAACTGTAAGCGTTTACAGGCGAGGGTGTCAAGCCAAGCCGCCACGGCTAATCTTGACTAAATAGATCGGATTAACGAGTATGTGGCCCATGAAGGCTCTCCTGACTTCCCTCGCCGCCCTGTCGCTCGCCGCCGCGTCGGCCCAAACCGTCACCCTGAAGCACGACGAGGGCACCGCGCAGGTGACGCGCGACCCCAAACGCCTCGTCGTGCTCGACGAGGGGGCGCTGGACATGATCTACGCCTTGGGGTTGGGCGACCGGGTGGTGGGGCTGGGGAGCGCGGTCACCGGGCCCGACGGGCTGACGGCGGGGGGCTTTCTCAAGCCCGAGGTGCTCAGGACCGGCTTCCTGGCGCGCGGCAAGCTGAATAACCCCCGCTTCGTGGGAGGTTGGACCTCGCCCAACTTGGAGACGATCCTCTCGCTGAAGCCCGACCTGATCGTGCGCTCGACCTGGGAGGGCAACCAGAATTACGACAGGCTCAGCCGCATCGCCCCCACCGCCGGGTTCCGCGAGGACGCCCCGGGCTTCTGGCAGGGGAGCCTGCGCAACCTCGCCCGCGTCTTCGGGCGGCAGGTGCAGGCCGAGCGGGTGATCAAGCAGGCCGCCGACACCAACCGCGCCAACGCCCGCAGGCTCGCGGCGGCGGGCGTGTTCAGGAAGTACCCCAAGGTCGTGGTCGTCTCGCCCTTCACGGGGGGCAGCACCTGGCTCTACAACGAGGTCCGCCTCATCGACGACCTGCGCGCGCTGGGATTCAAGGACGGCCTGAGGGCCCCCTCCACCACCCTGGGCGTCGGCGCCCAGATCAGCGACGAGGCTCTGCTGAACCTGGACAAGCAGACGCTGGTGGTCATCATGCCGCCCGCCGGGCAGTACAACGGCGGCGACGCCTTCCTGAAGTCGGCGGTCGGGCAGCGCCTGAGGGGTCAGAGCGTGGTCTACAACCTGGAGGCGAACAGCCCGTGGTCGGGCCCTCTCGTCTCCATCCGCAATAGCAACGACGTGACCCGCCTGATCCTGGAGGCGGTGAAGTGAGGAGGCTGGCAGGCGGGGCCCGCCCGGGGGTGACGGGGCGTTGAGTGAGCTGAAGACGCCCCCCGCCCGCCTTCCCCTGTGCGCGGACGCTTCCCGCGCCGCCGGGGAGGACCCCATCGGCACCGCCCCCCACTGGCAGGAGGTGACGGTCCTCGAACTGGGCGTGCCCGTGTGGGCGAGCCTGCGCAATGCCGAGGCCTGGACGAGCGAGCAGCGCGGCGTCTTCGAGGCCCTGCGCGGCAAGGTAGAGGCGAGCGGGGCGGGCTTCGGGTTGCTGATGGCCGCGCCGGAGCGATCCGGGGGGCCGTTGCGGGTCCGCCATCACGTGCGGGGGGCCGGAGGCTTCACCCGCCGCGACTACGAGTCCGACCTCCCCCAGACCGAGTGGGCGCGCGGGCTGACCGCCACCCTGCTGCATCCCGAAGGGCTCGTGGGCGGCGAGTGGGCCGAGGTCCCTGCTCCTTCCGGCTCCGACCACCACGTCTGCACGCACGGGACGGTGGACGCGGCCTGCGGCAAGTACGGGATGCCCGTCTACCACGGCCTGCGGCGGGAAGGGCACCGGGTCTGGCGCACCGGCCACTTCGGGGGCCACCGCTTCGCCGCGACGGCGGTGGAGTTGCCGTCCGGCCTCCTGTGGGCCCACCTGACGCCGGAGCTGGCGGGCCGAATCGCCCGGCGGGAGGTGCATCCGGCAGAGGTCGGGAAGCATCTGCGCGGCTTCGCGGGGTTGCCCGCCCCCGCCCAGGTGCTCGACCGGGAACTCCTCGCCCGCCACGGCTGGGACTGGCTGAACGCGGAGCGCACGGCCCGGGTGCAGACGGAGGAAGAAGGCATTCGGGTCACCCTGTCCTATACCTGGAACGGCGAGCGGGGCCACGCCAGCGCGCTCGTCCGGGAGGCCGAGCCCCTCCACCTCCCCGGGTCCAGCCACAGGGCCGACCTCGGCCCGGTGCGGCAGTACGCCGCCCCCGACGTGCAGATCGCTTACGGAGAGCCGAGCCCCGCTTGAGACGCCCCCTGACCTTCGCCCTCGCCGCCGCGCTCCTCGGCCTCGCCCTCCTCGCCTCGCTGGCGCTGGGGGCGAGCGAGATCGGCCTGGGGCGGGTCGCCCGCCTGCTCCTGTCCCCGGACGACGGCACCGACAGCCTCGTGATCCATACCCTGCGGCTGCCGCGCACGGTGGTGGCCGCGCTCGCCGGGGCGGGGCTCGGCGTGTCGGGCCTGCTCCTCCAGGGGGTGACGCGCAATCCCCTGGCCGACCCCGGCATCCTGGGGGTGGAGGCGGGCGGGGCCCTCGCCATCCTGGTCATGGTGGTGTTCTTTCCGGGGGCCCCCGCCGCCCTCTTCGTGCCCGCCGCCTTTCTGGGTGGGGCCCTCGCGGCGGCCCTCGCCTACGGGGTCGCGCGGCGGGTAGGGGTCACGCCGCTGCGACTCGCGCTCGCGGGCGTGGCGGTGGCGAGCCTCTTCGGAGCCGTCACCCGTGGCCTGCAAATCCTGTTCGAGGAACGCGCTCAGGGCGCCCTCTTCGCCCTCTCCGGCTCGGTGGCGGGCCGGACCTGGGCACAGGCGGCGCAGGTCGCCCCCTGGGTGGGGCTGGGTCTGCTGCTCTCCCTTCTCCTCACGCCCCGGCTCAACGTGCTCGCCCTCGGGGAGGACGTGGCCCGCGGCCTGGGCGCCCGCACCGAGCGCGACTCGGCCCTCGTGACGGTCCTCGGGGTGCTTCTCGCGGCGGCGTCGGTCAGCGTGGTCGGCCCGGTGGGCTTCGTGGGGCTGGTCATTCCCCACGCGGCGCGCGCCCTGATGGGACCGGACCACCGCCTTAGCCTGCCCCTCGCCGCCCTGCTGGGGGCCGCCTTCCTGATCCTTGCCGATATCGTCGCCCGCCTCATCGACCGCCCCGCCGAGACGTCCGTCGGCATCCTCGTCGCCGCCGCCGGGGCGCCCTTTTTCGTGCTCCTCGCGCGCCGGATTGGCCGCAGATAACCCAAGGAGAATCATCCTATGCAGAAGAAGCCGCTTTTCCTCGCCGCCCTCACCCTCGGCACCGCCGCCGCCGTCACCGTCAACCACGAGCGGGGCACGCTGAACCTGAGCCAGCCCGCCCGGCGAGTCGTCGCGCTGGAATACTCGTTCGTGGACACCCTCGTCGCGCTCGGCGTGAAGCCGGTCGGGGCGGCGCTGGGCACCGCGGGCGGCGACCGGGGCACGCCGCCCTACCTCAGAGATCGGGTGCAGGGCGTGACCGTCACGGGCAGCCGCGCCCAGCCCAGCTTCGAGACGATGGCCGCCGCCCGCCCCGACCTGATCCTCGCCGACGCCTTTGTCCACGGGAACGTCTACCCGCAACTCTCCAAACTCGCGCCCACCGCCGCCTTCCAGAGCCGCCGGGGCAGCCTCGACGACCTGAACGCCCAGACCCTCGCCATCGGTCGCCTCGTCGGGCGTGAGGGAGCGGCACGGCAACTCCTCGCGGACCAGAGGAGCCTCCTGGCGAAGGCGAGGGTGCTCGCCCGGAGGAACGCGCCCCCCTTCGTCGCGGCGGTCGCCACGCCCGGGAGCCTCACCGTCCACACGAGCGGGAGCTTCGTGGGCAGCTTCCTGGAGGACCTGGGGCGGAGGAACCAAGTCGCCGTGAAGGACGGGCAGACCCAGTACGAGATTTCCTTGGAGGGCCTCGTCGCCCTCAATCCGCAGACCCTCGTGCTCTTCACTGCCCCCGACGAGAGGCCCATCACCGAGACGTGGAAGACCAACCCCCTGTGGCAGAAGCTCGCCGCCGTGCAAAGGGGCCGGGTCTACGAGTTCAGCCGCGACAACTGGACCCGCGGACGCGGCCCCATCGCCCTGAAGCTGATGGTGGCCGAGACGATCCAGAGCCGCCTCCTTCAGGACGCCGCGCCCCCCACGGAGTTCGGGTACAGGTGATCTCCAGCCCGTACACCGCGCGCCGGGCCCTGCTCGTCGGGCTGCTCCTGGCCGGGCTGACCGGGCTCGCCTGTGTCCTCGCCCTGGGGCTCGGCGCGGTGAGGACGCCCGCCGCCGACGTGCTGCGGGTGCTGGCGGGTGGGGGAGACAGCCTGACCCGGCAACTGGTCCTCGACCTGCGGGTGCCGCGGGTCCTCGTCTCGCTGCTGTGTGGGGCGATGTTCGCGGCGTCGGGGGCGATCATGCAGGGCGTGATCCGCAACCCGCTCGCCTCGCCGGACCTGATCGGGGTGGGGGCGGGGGCGGGGCTGGCGGTCACCGTGTTCCTGCTCGCGTGGCCGGGGGCTCCGGTGGGGGGGCTGCCCTGGGCGGCGCTCGCGGGCGCGTGGGGGGGCTTCGGGCTGGTGCTCCTCCTCGCGCGGGAGTGGCGGGGGGTGAGCCTGAACAGCCTCCACCCCGTGCGGCTCGCCCTCGTCGGCGTGGCGGTGGCGGCGGCGCTGGGGGTGTGGCAGCAACTCGTCCTCGTGCGGGCCCCGGACGGGCTGGGTACGGCCCTCACGTTCCTGGCGGGCACGGTGTACGGGGCGGACGCGGACCGGGTGGCGCGGGTGCTGCCCTGGGCCCTGGTGCTGCTGCCCGCCGCCCTGCTGCTCTCCCGCACGCTCGACGTGCTGGGCCTCGGGGAAGACCTCGCCACCTCTCTCGGCACGCGGGTCGGCGCCGCGCGGCTGCTGTCTCTGGGCGTCGGCGTCGCGCTCGCCGGGGCCGCCGTCACGGGGGCGGGCATCCTGGGCTTCGTGGGCCTGCTCGCTCCCCACCTCGCGCGGCTGCTCGTGGGGGGGCGGCACGCGCGGCTCGTGCCTGTCTCCATGCTCCTCGGCGCCCTGCTCGTCCTGGCCGCCGATACCCTGGGGCGGACCCTGCTGCCGCCGGTCGAGGTTCCGGCGGGCGTCTTCACGACGCTCGTGGGGGCGCCATACTTCCTCTACCTGCTGAGGCGCAGCGCATGACCCAGACCCCCACCGTCCAGACTCCAGTTCCGCTTTCCACCCAGAATCTCAAGCTCGCCTACGGTCAGAGCGTGATCGTCCCCGACCTCGACCTGCGCGTGGCGGGCGGGAAGATCACGAGCATCATCGGGCCGAACGGCTGCGGCAAGAGCACCCTGCTGCGCGCCCTGGCCCGGCTGCTGCCCGCCGGGAGCGGCTCGATCAGCCTCTACGGTCAGGCCCTCCACGCCCTGCCCTCCCGCGAGGTGGCGCGGCGGCTGGCGATCCTGCCCCAGGGGCCGACCGCTCCCGAGGGCCTGAGCGTCGAGGACCTCGTGTGGTTCGGGCGCCACCCCCACCAGGGCCGCTTTCCCGTGCGGCGGGAGGAGGACCGCGAGGCGGTGGCGTGGGCCCTCGCCCAGACGGGCATGACCGTCTTCGCAGGGCGGCCCCTGGAGGCCCTCTCGGGCGGGCAGCGGCAGCGCGCGTGGATCGCCATGAGCCTCGCCCAGCAGACCGACATCCTGCTGCTCGACGAGCCGACGACCTACCTCGACCTCTCGCACCAGCTCGAAGTCCTGCACCTCGCCGGGCGCCTCAACCGCGACCAGGGCAAGACGGTCGTGATGGTCCTGCACGACCTCAACCAGGCGGTGCGCTACAGCGACGAGATCGTCGCCATGAAGGGGGGGCGGGTGTACGCCCAGGGCCGCCCGGGGGACCTGATGACGGCGGAGTTGCTGCGCGACGTATTCGGCCTCAAGGCCCACATCCTCGCCGACCCGGACACCGGCAGGCCACACGTGATCCCCTACGCGCTGACGCGGTAGGGAAGGGGCCCGCTCACCCTGCCCCGCCGGGTTGAAGCCCCGGGCGCTCAGGGCCTCCTGTCCGGCGCCCCCTCCACGTGCCCCGCGTCCTGCTCCTCGCGGCTGCGAACGTCCACGACCAGCGCCCGCCCCCCAGCGGTCAACGGCTGGACGTGGGGTCCGGCAGCCTTTCGCCCGCCTCCTCCCTGCCCAGCCCGCTCAGGCGCACGTACTCGCGCAGGACGTCGGTCACGGTGACGACGCCCACGACCTCGTGGCGGTCGTTGACCACGGGCAGGCCGCCGACCCGGTGCCGGAGCATGGTGTACGCCGCGTCGTGCAGGGGGGCGTCCTCGTCGGCGGTGAGGACCGAAGTCTTCATGACCTCGCGCAGGGTGAGCCGCGAGAGCGCCGACGTGATCTCCCAGATGCTCAGGGTGGTGGACGCCGACGGCATCGCCTCCTTGAGGTCGCGCTCGGTCACGATGCCGACGAGTCTCCCGCCCTCGACGACGGGCAGGCGGCGAATGCCCCGCGCCCCCAGCATCCGCACCGCCTCGGGCACGGTGGTGTCGGGGGGAGCGGTGACGGGCGGGTGACTCATCAGGTCCTTGACGGGGGTGGGCATGGCTTCCTCCTGGGCGTGGGCGGGGTCGGGGAGAGGGCGCCGGGTCACGAGCGGGCCTGGGACTGCCGGGTGGGGCGACCCTTCGCCACCTCGCCGGGACCGCGCACGAGGAGCACGGGTACGTGGACCCTTTTGAGCACCGCCTCGGCCACGCTGCCCAGCAACAGGTGCGCGAGCCCGCCGCGCCCGTGGGTGCTCATCACCACGAGGTCGGCGCCGCTCCTCCCCACCTCGTCCGCGATCACCTCCGCAACGGGCCGCCCGTCCGTCTCGCGGCACACCACCCGCGCCTCCGGGAAGTCGATGTCCCGGCGGGCCTCGTCGAGGAGCCGGGCGCCCTCCTCGATCAATCTCTCACGCTCCTCCGGATAGTCGTACACGTAGGCCGCCCCCTCGGCGAAAACCCCGAGCTGGGGCGGCGGCACCACGTACAGCAGGCTCAGCGTGGCCCCGTACTGGCGGGCGAGGTCGGCGGCGTGGGGCAGGGCGAGCCCACCGAGCGGGCTGCCGTCGGTCGTCACGAGGATGTGCTTGAACATACGTCCCTCCTGGGGGCGCGGCCCTGGGTGGGCTCCGGCGTGGGGGTGCGGGCGGGGGTCGGGCCGGGGGTGCGGCGGCATGGCGGGGCTCCTTTCGGCGGGTTCAGGCGTGGGCGGGGGCCGGGCGGCCCCGTCTCCGGCGGCGGGCGAGCCACTTCTCGATCTCCACCGCGACCAGGAGCGTGAAGCCCAGCCCGGCGGCGATCAGGAGGTCGGCGGCGGAGAGCGGCACGAGCCGCAGGAAGGTCGCCTGGAGCAGCGGCACGTACAGCACCGCGAGTTGCAGCCCCACGACGAGCAGGGTGAGGCCCACCAGCAGGCGGTTGGAAAAGAGCCCGATCCTCCAGACCGGCTCGGTGTTCGAGCGGATGGCGAGGGCCTGGAAGACCTGGAGGAAGGCCAGCGTGGTAAAGATCATCGTCTGCCACTGCGGCAGGTCCTGGCGGTAGTACCAGAAACCCACCCCCAGCGCCACCACCGTGATGTAGGCGCCCACCCACACCACGTGCCAGCCCATCCCGCCGCTGAAGATGCCCTCCTTCGGCGACTGGGGAGGACGGCCCATGACATTGCTCTCGGGCTTTTCCACGCCCATCGCCAGACCGAGCAGGCCGTCGGTCATCAGGTTGAGCCACAGCAGTTGCAGCGGCAGCAGGGCGACCGCCGAGCCCAGCGGAAGACCGGTCAAAGCGAAGGGCAGCGGCCACAGCAGCATCACGCCGACCTTGCCGACGTTGCCGGTGATGGCGAACTTCACGAAGCGGCGCAGGTTGTCGTAGATCGTGCGCCCCTCCTCGACCGACGCGACGATGGTGGCGAAGTTGTCGTCGCGCAGCACCATGTCCGCGGCCTCCTTGGACACGTCCGTCCCGGTGATCCCCATCGCCACGCCGATGTCGGCCTTTTTCAGGGCGGGCGCGTCGTTCACCCCGTCCCCGGTCATGGCGACGACCTGCCCGCGCGTCTGGAGCGCCTCCACGATCCGCAGCTTGTGCTCCGGGGACACCCGCGCGAAGACGTTCACGTCCGATGCGGCCCGCCCCAGGTCGGCGTCCGTCATGCGGGCGAGGTCCACCCCCGTGATCACCCGCTCGTCCGTGGAAATGCCGAGGTCGCGCGCGATGAAGCTCGCCGTGAGGGGATGATCCCCCGTGATCATGATGGGCCGGATGCCCGCCGCCCGGCAGCGCGCGACGGCCTCGCGGACCTCGGGGCGCGGCGGGTCGATCATGCCCACGAGGCCAAGGAATACGAGCCCCTGCTCCACCCCCTCGTCGGCGAGGGGCGCGTCCAGCAGGCGGAAGGCCACCCCGAGCACCCGCATCCCGTCGCGCGCCAGGGCGTCGTTTGCTCCCTCGATGCGGCGGCGCCACTCAGGGTCGAGGGGCCGCACGTCCGAGCCATCGAACACATGCGCCGACAGGCCGAGCAGCCCGTCCACCGCCCCCTTCGTGAGGGCCACGAAGCCGAGCCCCGGGTTCAGCCCGTCCCGCCCGAGCACCGCGCCGAGGCCGTCCGGCACCGTCCGCGCCCGCGCGTGCACCGTCGTCATCCGCTTGCGCTCGGAGTCGAAGGGCAGCTCCGCCACCCGGGGCAGGGCTGCCGTCAGCTCGCCTTGCGCCAGGCCCGCGTTCGCCGCCGCGACGAGGAGGGCCCCTTCCGTGGGGTCGCCCAGGGTGTCGAGGCGTCCCTCGTCGGAGGTCTTTACCGTTGCGTCGTTGCACAGCGCCGCCGCCGCGAGGGTGAGGCGCATCAGGGGTGAGGTGCCGAGTGAGACCTCGGGCCGGGCGTCCCCGCGCTCCAGGGCGGGCAGCCGGGCGTGCAGCGTCTGACTCAGGTCCACCCGCTCGCCCGCCACGTCGAGGACGGTGACGGTCATGCGGTTTTCCGTCAGGGTGCCCGTCTTGTCCGAGCAGATGGTGGTGACCGAGCCCAGCGTCTCGACGGCGGGCAGCTTGCGGATCAGGGCGCTCCGCCGCAGCATCTTCTGGGCACCCAGCGCGAGCGTGAAGGTCACGACGGCGGGCAGCCCCTCGGGCACGACGGCGACCGCCACGCTGATCGCGGTGAGCACCATGTCCTCGAAGGCCTCCCCGGCGGCCAACCCGACGAAGAGGATCAGGAGGGCGACGACCACCCCCGCCGCCGCGAGGCCCTTGCCCACCCGGTCGAGGCGGGCTTGCAGCGGCGTCATGCCGCCCTTCACGTCCTGAATCAGGGTGGCGATGCGCCCGAGCTGGGTGCGCATCCCCGTCTCGACGACGACCGCCGCCCCGCGCCCGTAGGTGACGGTGGTCCCCATGAAGCCGAGGTTGCGGCGGTCGCCCAGCGGCGCGTCCGCCCGGGTCAGCGCGGCGACCTCCTTCTCGACCGGCTCGGACTCCCCGGTCAGGGCCGCCTCCTGCACGCGCAGGTTGGCACTCTCCAGGAGGCGCACGTCGGCGGGCACGACGTTTCCGGCCTCCAGGGCGATCACGTCCCCGGGCACGAGGTCGCGGGCGCTGATCTCGCGCCACTCGCCGCCTCGCCGGGCGCGCACGACGGGCACGGCGAGGCGCCGCAGGGCGGCGATAGCCCGCTCCGCCCGGTACTCCTGAAGGAAGCCGAGCAGCGCGAAGAGCAGCACGATGGCGAGGATCGCCCCCGCCTCCAGCCACTTCTCCAGGAAGGCGGAGAGCCCCGCCGCCGCGAAGAGGATCAGGACCATCACCGCGGTGAGCTGCTCCCACAGAATCTTCCAGGGGCTCTTCACCCCGCGGTCGACGAGTTCGTTGGGCCCCAGCCGGGCCAGCCGTGCGCCCACCTCCGCCTCGCCCAGGCCGCGCTCGGGGTCGGTCGCCAGGGCGGCGAGGGTGGCCCCGGCCTCCAGGGTGTGCCAGGGGGGCTCGGCGTCGGCGGGAGCGGGGGAGAGGGGCGCCTTCAGGGGCCGGGTGGTCATGGGGGCTCTCCTTGGGGGTCAGGGGGCGGCGCCCGACGGGGACGCGCCCCGGCGCAGCGACACGAGGGCCGCGACGAGGAGCAGGGCCACGTACACGGCGAGGTAGAGGGCGGTGGGCATCGTCCAGACGGGCGTGAGGACGAGCTTGACGCCCGCGAAGATCACGCCGAGGGCCACCCCGAGGGGGACGTAGGTCAGGCGCTCGGTGAGCCCCGCGAGCAGGAAATAGAGGCTGCGAAAGCTCAGCAGGGCGAGGGCGTTCGCGGCGAAGAGCAGGAACTCGTCGGTGGTGATGGCGAGGACCGCAGGAATCACGTCGAGCGCGAACACCACGTCCGTCACCTCGATGAGGACGAGCGCGAGCAGGAGGGGAGTGGAGCGCCACGCCCGGCCCCGCCGCACCAGGAAGCGTTCGCCCTCCCCGGCCTCCTCGACGCGCAGGGTCCGCCAGAGAAACCGCTTGAACGGACGCAGGTCGAGGACGTGCGAGCCCCGCGCCCCACTCAGCCTGCGCACGCCGACGAGGATGAGCAGCGCCCCGAAGGTGGGGAGCAGCCACCCGAACCCCTCGACCGCCTGGATGCCGAGCAGGGTGAGCGCCCCGCGCGCCACCAGGGCGCCGAGCACGCCCCACAGCACCACCCGGGCCTGAAGCTCGCGCGGGACACCCAGCAGGTTGAACACGGCGGCGAAGACGAAGATGCTCTCGACGGGCAGCAGCTTGAGGTACGCGCCCACGAAGTCGCCCGCCCGCTCCGGGGACTCGAAGCGCCACAGCGCGGCGGCGAACACCAGCGTGAGCGTCGTCCACCCCAGCGTCCGCAGCAGGGCGTGGCGCGACCGCAGGGGACCGCGCCGCAGCGCGAGGAGGTCGAGCACGAAGAGCGCGCCCAGCCCCGCCGCGAAGAGCAGCCACACCCACAACCCGAGTTCCAACGCCACGCCTCCTTCCGCCGTGTCCCGCGCCCCAGGCGGCCTCAGCCGCCCAGCGTCCCGGACCGCCCCAGGGGGGCCGCGGGCCGCTCCGCCGCGTGCGGGGTCAGGGGCACGAGCAAGACGGGGAGCCCGGTCGAGCGCATCACCCGCGACGACACGCTGCCGAGCAGCCAGCGGTCAAACCCCGTGCGGTTGTGGGTGCCCACCACGATCAGGTCGGCCTGAACGTCCCCCGCCGCCTGGGCGACCGCGCGCCCGAAGGGATGCCCCCGGGCCTCGTACAGCAGCGGGGTCAGGGGCGCGCCGGGCACCCGCCGCTGCGCCTCCTCGAGCACGTGCCGCCCGCCGCGCCGCACGGCCTGACGCACCGTGTCCCAGTCGGCGGCCCGCGTCCGGGGGCTTCCCACCGTGAGGAAGGACTCGATCACGTGCAGCACGTGGAGCCTGGCCCCCAGCGCCCGGGTGAGCCCCGACCCCTGCGCGAGGGCCGCCCAGCCGCTCGCCTCCCCGTCGACCGCCACGAGCACCCGCCGGAAGAGGGCGAAACTCCCGCCCGGAGGCCACCCGGGCAGCTCCTCGGGAAGGCGCTCCGGGTGGACCACCCACGCCTCGGGCGCGGCGTCCCCGCGCAGGAGGAGCACCGGGCGGGTCGAGAGGTGCGTGACGCGCTCGGCCACGCTGCCGAGCAGCCCGGCGGGGGCGCCGTGGCGACCGTGGGTGCCCATCACGACGGCGCTCTGCCCGAGCCCGGCAGCCGCCCGCGCGATGGCGTCGGCCACGGGCCCCTCGGCCTCCTGGGGGGCGGCGGCCACCCCGGCGCGGCCCGCCTCGCGCACCCAGAAGTCGAGCAGGGCGCGGCCATAGGCCCGGGCCTCCTCACGCGCCGCGGGGGCATGCACGCGGGTCTCGGGCACGTGCAGGAAGGG
>NZ_PNOR01000039.1 GCF_002869765.1 Deinococcus planocerae
GGCGCAGGCTCACCCGGCGCCGGGCCGAGCGCGCCGCGCCCCCGGGGTCGGGCGGCCCGGGAACTCGGCGGGGTGACGGCGGGGGCGTCGGCTCGACTGGGGTTCACTCGGCTGGGCTTCACAGGGGCGTTCCTCTTCCGGGCGGCACGCCCTTTTGGGGACTATTTCACATCCCCACGTTAGAAGTATTCGGTCACGGGCAATTCCATCACGAACAAAGACGAATGCCAACTCGCGTCTGGTCGCGGCCCGGGCGCACTACACTCGGCCCATGCTCGTGTACCACCTGCCCGGCACCCTGGAGACCCGCGAAGCCGACCTCGACCTGTTGTGGGAGGCGGGTGCCACCGGCCTGGAGGAGCGCGCGGGATTCGTCCGCGCCTATTTCGCCGCGCCCGCCGAGCTGCCCGGCCCCGTCGCGGACGGCGAGTGGCGCGAGGAGGCCGACCAGGACTGGCAGGCGGAGTTCAAGCGCACCCTGCGACCGGTGCGCGCGGGCCGGGTGACCATCGTGCCCCCCTGGCTGCGGGAGGAGGTGGAGCCTGCTCACATCGCGCTCGTGATCGAGCCCGGCATGGCCTTTGGGACCGGGCACCACGAGACCACCCGGCTGGCGGTGGAGGCCCTCTCGGGGCTGAGCCTGGAAACGCTCGGGCCGGACGGAACGGGGGCGCGGGTGCTCGACGTGGGCACCGGGAGCGGCGTGCTCGCCATCGCGGCGGCGTTGCTCGGGGCCCGCTTCGCCCTGGGGGTGGACCTCGACCCCATCACCATCCCCATCGCGCGGGAGAACGCGGCGGTCAACGGCATTCCGGCGGGGCGCGTCCGTTTCGAGGAGGGCACGCTGGGCGAGCACCCGCTGACCTTCCCTGAGATCGGGGTCGACGCCTACGACGTGCTCGTCGCCAACCTGTACGCGGAGCTGCACGACCTCCTCGCCGGGGCCTACGCCGCCGAGGTGCGGCCCGACTCACCCGTGGTGCTCACCGGCATCCTGACCACGAAGCTTCCCCTCGTGCGCGACGCCCTGGCCCGCGAGGGGTTCAGCGACGTGCGGGAGACGCTGGACGGCGAGTGGGCGCTCGTCACCGCCCGCGCACCGCTGGCGTGAGAGGGGCACGCTGATGGCCCCCCACCGCGTCCGGGTGGACGCCCTGGCCCCCGAGATGACGCTCGGCCCCCGCGAGGCGCGGCATCTGCACGTCCTGCGGCTGCGCGAGGGCGACCCCGTGCGCGTGTTCGACGGCCAGGGCGCCGAGGCCGGGGCGACGTTGACCCTGCTCGACGACGCGCGGGCCGTGCTGACGCTGGGGGGGCGCCTGACGGGCGCCGCCGAGACGCCGCAGCCCGTGACCCTCGCCGCGCCGCTCCTGAAGGGGGACAAGCTCGCGGACGTGGTGCGGGCCGCCACCGAACTCGGCGTCTGGCGCGTGCAGCTCGTGGTCACCCGCCACGCCGACGCCCGCGAGATCGGGGAGCAGAAGCTCCAGAGGCTGCGCCGCGTCGCCGAGGAGGCGAGCAAGCAGTCGCGCCGCGCGGTGACGCCGGAGGTCTTCTCCCCCATCCCCCTCGCGGAGTTGCGGTGGGAAGGCCGCCTGTTCGTCGCCCAGCCCGGCGCTGCGGCGCGTCTGACCGACCACCTGAACTGGGAGGCGCCCGTGACGCTCCTGACCGGGCCGGAGGGGGGGCTTTGGGACGCGGAGGTCTCCGCCCTGGAGGCGCGCGGCGCGGTCGCGGTCACGCTCGGGCCCCGCATCCTGCGCGCGGAGACGGCCCCGGTGGCGCTGCTGGGGGCGCTGGTGGCGACGGGGGTGTGAAGGTCAGGGCCCGTCGGAAAAGGACCTAACGCCTGGTTGACTGCCACCACAGGCCTTGACGCTGATTCCAGAGAGGTGTTCCAGGTAGGCGACGGCGGCCTTCACTTCCTGCCAGTCCGTACCCTCCCAACGGCCTCTCATAGCCAGTATTTCTTCGTGCTGCCGCCACAGCCCCGCAACCTGCTCGGCGCTGAGGAGACCCAAGCTCTCAACTTCCTGAATACGGGAGCCCATGTCCTGATCGAGGCGGCGGCGGAAGGAATTTATCTCCTGTTCAAAAGAGGAAACGCTCATCTCTTGCTGTCCAATCTTCTCAACCCAACAAGGCCTTCCCTCCACAAGGCGATCCCGCGTGTCCCACTGAAGCGTCACCGTGTCTCCGAGGCACCAGAACCGGAGACCAGGTGGCGCGACGAGGTAGCCCATGTCGATGTGGCGCGCATTCCACCATCGCCTCGCGGCGAATAGGTCATCCCACGTCTCGTCGGATGACGCCGGGTCCTCATCATCCAGCGCCTGCCACCACGTCTGCACCTCCGCCACCCATGCAGGCCACACCCCGGACACCACCCACTCCGCGAACGGCTCGGGCAGGGATTCCAGGGCTGCCGGAACGACTTCAACGAGGTCCATCCAAAACCGCGCCACTTGGTAATCCAAGTAAAGGGCGTTCTCGCCTGAGAGTCCCAGTGAAGCCACAAACGCGGAATGCGCTAGGGGAACGTCTCCGTCGTCCGTCTGAAGACAGTACCAGCCGTCGCTCAGCCAATACCACCCTGTCAGGTAGTTTTTTACCTCGAAATTGCTCTCTTCCCAACTCGAAACGATGTCGCGCAGTGGACGGAGACGGTGCTGGAACAAGGGCGCCACGGGGGCAGCTTACCCTTCTGCCCCTCTCACCCCCGCCTCCTACAATCCCCCCATGCCCCGCTCCACCCGCCTCCTGGCGCTGGCGTGCCTGCTCGCGCCTGCCCTCTCCGCCTGCCGCTACACCTTCCTGCCCGTGGTGCCCGCGCCCGCCCAGGTGACGCTGCCCACACGGGTGACGGCGGCGACGCTGGAGCGCGACGGGGACACCCTCGTCCTGCGGGCGCGGGTGGACGGGGAGTTCACGCCGGGCTACCTGGGCGTGGCGTGGTTCGACGGGGCGCGCGAACTCGGGCGCGACAGCGTATACCTCGACCCGGCGCAGCGGGGGGCGACCTTCCGGCTCGATGCCCCCGACCCCGGCGCCTTCCGGGCGGTGCTCACCTTCGGGGGCAACGTGCTCCGGCAGGTCGAATTGTACGAGGTGCAGCCTTGAGAGAGGTCGTCGGCGTGGTCGAGTGGACACGCGGCGAGGTGGAGCGGTTCGTCCTGCGGGGCGGGGAGGTCGTGCCCCTGCGCCGGGAGGCCCGGCCCGCCCCCGTCAACTACGGCTGCCTGCCCGGAACCCTCAACCCCGCCGACGGCGCCGAGGTGGACGCCGTGTGGCTGGGCGGGCCCCGGCCCGTGGGCGAGCGCGTGACCGCCGCGCCGTCGGGCCTGCTCCACCTGGCCGACGGGGACCACAAGGTCGTCTTCGGGGAGGCGGGGGCGGGCGAGGTGGCGGCCCTGCTCGCGTGGTTTCCCCCCGAGCGCGGGGCGCGGCTCCTCGGCCCGCAGGACGCGGCGGCGTGGCTGGCGTCCCTGGCTCCGGCGGATCAGGAACCGGCCACGAGTCACCCGCGCTGAACTGCCGCTGGCCGCCGGCGACGCCTAATCCAGCGTCGGGACCCCCGCGTCCTCCCGTTTCCAGTCCTGCGCGAGGCGGACGGCGCGGCCCGCCGCCCACGCGAGCGCGTCGCTGTTGGGGTACGAGACGGCGCTGTGGTCCTCGCGCCCCGAGACGAAAATTTCGATGCCGCGCGTGCTGCCGTCGGGTCGGGCGTTGCGGGCGGGGTCGAAGAGGTAGTTCAGGGGCCAGCCGCCGCTCTCGCTGACGCGGGCGGGCAGGCGCTTGCTGAGGACCTCGAGGTGGCGGGCCACGTTCGGCCACACGACGTCCTTGTTCCGCAGGGTGCGCCCCGGCACCCGCACGAGGTCGCAGGCGGTGAGGGCCGAGGGCGTGCCGCTCGTCCCCGGTGGCTGGGCGCGCAGGGCCGCGCCGTGATCGGACCGCCACGCCGCGCAGATGCCGTCGAGGTCGATCTGGAGGGCGAAGGGCACGTCGGGGTTCACGCGGGCGAGGTGGTGCAACCACGCCACCCCCTGCGAGTGCCCCAGCAGCACGAGCCGGGGCGGGCGCGGCCCACGCAGCCACGCCGAGCGCATCCGGGCGAAGTCCGCCGCCAGCGCCCCGTACCCCCGCTGCTCGGCCCCCGCCTGCCGGGAGGCGAAGGTCGCGGCGGCGTTCGAGGCGTACCCGGCGACCTGCACCCGGTAGCCCACCCCCGCGAGGGCGTCGGCGAGCAGGTCCACCGTTCCCCGCGACGTGAGGTAGTCCCAGTTGTCGCGCGGGGGGAGGCAGGGGGGGCCGCAGCGCCCCGACACGCTCAGGATCACCACGTCGGGCGCCGGGCCGCCGAGGTCGAGGGCCGGGGCCTGGGCGGGCCGCACCGTCACGGGCGCGCAGCCGGCCAGGAGGGCCGTCAGCGCGAGGGGGGGGGCGAGGAGACGGGCCCGGAGCATCGGGGCCCAGTCTAGGCAGCGCGCATGGCGAGACCGTGGGCCGGGGCGTGCCTCGTCTAGCCGCCCCCGGCGGGGGGGTCTTCGGGGCGGGCCCGGTAGAGCTTGGCGGGGCGTCCGGCGAGCCCGTACTGGTGGTCGAGGCTGGCCCGCCCCACCCGCACGAGGTGTTCGAGGTAGCGCCACGCGGTCACCCGCGAGAGCTGCGTGCGGTCCCCGACCTCCTCGGCGCTCAGCGCCCCGGGCGCCCCCGCGAGGACCTGCGCCACCCGTTCCAGCGTGTGGGGGTCGATCCCGCGCGGCAGCGGCTCGGGGGCACCCGGCCCGGTCCCCACCCCCAGCAGGCGGTCGAGGTGCGCCTGGTCGAGGGTGCCCCGCGCGGTGCGGCGGGCGCGGTGCCGACTCACCACCTCCGCGAGCCGCGCCCCCGTGAAGGGCTTGATGAGGTAGTCGAAGGCCCCCTGCGCCAGCGCGGCCTTCACGCTCGCCTCGTCGTCGGCGGCGGTGATCAGGGCCACGTCGGTCGTGCGGCCCTGGGCCCGCCAGTGGCGCAGCAGGCCCAGCCCGCTCCCGTCGGGCAGGTACACGTCGAGCAGGATCAGGTCGGGCGCGAGCGCCTGCGCGAGGGCGTCCCCCTGGGCGAGCGTCGCCGCGCTCCCGACCACGTGCACGTCGGGGTCGCGCTCCAGCAGGTCGCGGTTCACCCGCGCGACCCGCAGGTCGTCCTCCACGAGCAGCACCCGCACCCGGGTCATACGTGCTCCAGAGGGGAGACGGCCTGAACCGGCGTCGGGAGGCTCACCTGGAAGACCGTCCGCCCGCCGCGCCGGGTGTGGCGGACCGTGCCGCCGAGGGCCGACACGCGGGCCGAGACCCCCGCCAGCCCATAGCCGCGCCCCTCCCCCTTGCTGCTCGCGCCCCGGGTGAAGAGCCGCGCCGCCAGCTCGCCCTCGATGCCGGGGCCGTCGTCCTGCACCTCGATCTGCGCGCCTTCCGGGTCCTCACCGATCAACACGGTGACGGTGCCGGGCCGCCCCCCCAGCGCCTCGAAGGCGTTCTCGGTGAGGTTGCCGACGGCGGTGACGAGGGTGTCGGCGTGCCGCTCCCACACGGGCGAGAGGCCGCTTTCCTGGGCCACCTGAAAGTCGATCCCGAGTTCCTGCGCCCGCTCGCGCTTCCCGGCGAGGAGGGCGACGAGGCGGGGCACCTGCACGTCGCGCAGCAGGGCCCGGAACTGGGCGTCGGCCTCGATCTCGGCATTCAGCAGCCGCAGCGCCTCCTGCGGGCGCCCGAGTTGCAGCAGGCCCGACAGGACGTGCAGGCGGTTCTGGTACTCGTGCGTCTGGGCCCGCAGCACGTCCACGAAGCCGCGCGCGTGGGTGAGTTCGTCGGCCAGGGCCAGCGCCTCCGCCCGGTCCCGGAAGGAGGCGACGAACCCCCCTTCCTCCAGCGGCTCCACGTTCACGAGGACGGGCTGCCCCCGCAGCGTGAGTTCCACGTTCTGCTGCCGGACCACGGGCAGCGCGGCGAGTTCGGGCCACACGGCGGCGAGGCGGTAGGGCGCCTGGGTGCCCGGCGAGAGCGCCTCCCCCGCCCGGTCGCTGGCGAGGGTAACGCAGCCCTGCGC
Organism: Deinococcus planocerae; assembly: GCF_002869765.1. Taxonomy (NCBI): domain Bacteria; kingdom Thermotogati; phylum Deinococcota; class Deinococci; order Deinococcales; family Deinococcaceae; genus Deinococcus; species Deinococcus planocerae. Next base: position 6,091 of record NZ_PNOR01000039.1, read on the forward strand.
GTCCACCGCGATCACCCCCTCCCGCAGCGCCGCGAGGACCGCCCGGTGCTGCCCCACGAGCGCGGCGATCTGCTCGGGTTCGAGGTTCAGGATCTCGGCGCGCAGCCGCCGCGCGGTCCACACCGCCCCCACGGTGCCCAGCCCCAGCGCGAGCAGGAACCACGGGGCGAGGCTGAGGAGGGCCTGCGCCACGAGGTGCCACGCCTGCGGCATCAGGTAGCCCGTGCTCACCACGCCGACGACCCGCCCGCCCGGCCTGCCGTCCTCCCACACCGGGACCTTGCCGCGCACGCTGACGCCCAAGCTGCCGCGCGCCACGCTCACGACCTCGCGGCCCGCCAGGGGTTCTCCGTTGTCCCCGCCCTCCATCGGCTGCCCCAGCCGCTCGGGGACAGGGTGGGCGAGCCGGATGCCCCGCACGTTCCCGACGACGATGAAATCCGCCTCCGCCCCCTCGCGCAGGGCGCCCACCTGGGCGTTGAGGGCCGGGTTCGGCCCGCCCGCCTCGGCCCCCCGGATGACCACGGGCAGCCGCGCCACCAGGCGGCTCGTCGTGAGCGCCCGCTCGCCCAGCCGCTCGCGGGCCTGGGTGTAGAGGTAGGCGGTCTGCACGCCCACCAGCACGGCGGTCATCGCGCACAACACGAGCAGGTGCAGCCGCACGAGGCGGCCCTGCAAGCCCAGACGGGACGGAGCGCGGAGACTTCGCAACATGCGTTGCCCCCCATTCTAGGGAGCACCCGCCACCCCTCCCCCCTTTGCGTGCATTGCGTTCACCCTGTAAATAACGATCCCGAAAAAGTGCGCGCTGGACGATGAAAACGGCTTGCGTCCGCCCCGACGTTAAAGTACGCTGAGAACGTTACTACAGCCAAGACCCGCGTGGCCCGGCAGGGGCCCGCTTCCCTGGAGGACGTATGAAGAAAACGCTGTTCCTCGCCGTGCTGACGGCCCTGGCCCCCCTCGCCGCCGCCCAGAACCTGAACAACCTCCGCATCATGGCCCCGGCGGCCCCGGGCGGAGGCTGGGACCAGACCTCGCGCGCCATCCAGACGGTGCTGCAAAACGAGGGCATCGCCCGGCCCGTGCAGGTGTTCAACGTGCCCGGCGCGGGCGGCACCATCGGCCTCGCGCAGCTTTACAACGCCAAGGGCGACGGCAACCTCCTCATGACGATGGGCCTCGTGATGGTGGGCGCGATCCAGACCAACAGCAGCCGGGTGGACCTCTCGCGCGTGACGCCCATCGCCCGCCTGACCGGCGAGTACGAGGTCGTGGTCGTGCCCGCAAGCAGCCCCTACAAGACGATGGCGGACCTCACCGCCGCGTGGAAGGCGAACCCCGGCGGGGTGGCCTTCGCGGGCGGCAGCGCGGGCGGCACCGACCACATGCTCGTGGGGCTGCTCGCCAAGGCGGCGGGGATCGATCCCCGGCGGATGAACTACGTGCCCTTCAGCGGCGGCGGCGAGACGCTCGCGGCAGTGCTCGGCAACCAGGTCGCGGCGGGCGTGGCCGGGTACGGCGAGTTCGAGGCGCAGATCAAGGCGGGGCGGCTGCGGGCGCTGGGCATCAGCGCGCCCCGCCGGCAGGCGGGCATCGCGGCCCCCACCTTCCGGGAGCAGGGCCTGAACGTCGAACTCGCCAACTGGCGCGGCATCGTGGCCCCCCCCGGCATCAGCGCCGAGCAAAAGGCCGCCCTCGTCGCCGCGATGGACAAGATGCACGCCTCCAAGGAGTGGAAGGACACCCTCGCCACCCGCAAGTGGACGGACCTCTACCTCAGCGGCAGCCGGTTCGACGTGTACCTCAAGGTCGAGGCCAACCGCACGAAGAACATCCTCCGGGACATCGGGCTCGTCAAGTAAGCCCCGGCAGCGGGCACCCGGCGGGGCGGGGAGAGAAGTCACCTGCCCCGCCCCCCTTTTGCCCGGTGCCTGACGCCAGAATGAAGGCGTTCCCCTTCGAGGAGGTTCCCCATGCCAGACGTTCCGCCCTCCGTCCACCCCGACGCGCCGCCCACCTCCCCGGCGGGCAGGCGCGGGGTCAGCGTGCCCGACCTCCTCGTCGCCCTCGGCGTGACGGGACTCGGCGTGGCGCTCCTGATCGGCACCCTGCAAATTCCCTTCGGCATCAACGCGGTCGTCGGCCCGCGCGTCTTTCCCCTGATCGTGAGCGTGGGCATGACCGTCCTGGGTGCGCTCCTCACCGTGAACGCCCTGCGGGGAGAGCGCGCCGAGCCCGCCGCCGAAGAGGACACCGACCCGAACGCGCCCGTGAACCTGGGGGCCGCCGGAATCATCCTGGGCGGCTTTCTGCTCGGCGCGGTGCTGCTCCCCACCCTGGGCTTCGTGCTCGGCACGGCCCTGATGTACTTCACGGTGGCCCTCGCGTTCGGCGAGCGGCGCTGGGGGCTGATGCTGCTCGTGTCGCTCGCCCTGGCGCTCGTCACCTACGAGGTCTTCACCCGGGGCCTGGGCCTGACCCTGCCGCCCGGCGTGCTGAGGGGGATCATCTAGATGGAAGCCCTCACCGCCCTTTTCGCGGGCTTCGAAACCGCACTGACGCCCCTCAACCTGCTGTGGGCGCTCGTCGGCGTCACGCTGGGCACCCTGGTCGGGGTGCTGCCCGGCATCGGCCCGGCGCTGACAGTCGCGCTGCTGCTGCCCGTCACGGCCAAGCTGCCCCCCGTCAGCGCCTTCATCATGTTCGCGGGCATCTACTACGGGGGGATGTTCGGGGGCTCGACGACCAGCATCTTGCTGAACACCCCCGGCGAGTCGAGTTCGATCATCACCGCGCTGGAGGGCAACAAGATGGCCCGCCGGGGCCGCGCCGCCGCCGCGCTCGCCACCGCCGCCATCGGGTCCTTCGTGGCGGGGACCATCGGCACGATGCTGCTGACCTTCGCCGCGCCCGCCATCGCGGAGATCGCGGTGCAGATTCCGCCCAGCGCCAAGTTCGCCCTGATCCTGCTCGCCTTCGTGACGGTGAGCGCGACCTTCGGGGCGAGCCCCCTGCGCGGGCTGACAAGCCTCTTTCTCGGCCTCGCGGTCGGGCTGATCGGCACCGACCTCCAGAGCGGGCAGGCGCGCTTCACGCTGGGCCGCCCGGAACTGCTCGACGGCATCGAGTTCGTGACGGTGGTGATCGGCCTCTTTGCCATCGGGGAGACGCTGTACGTGGCGAGCCGCTTGCGAAAGGGCAGCCCCAGCGTGATCAAGCTGGCGGGTAATGCCCGGATGAACCGCGAGGACTGGCGCCGCAGTTGGAAACCCTGGCTGCGCGGCACGGGGCTGGGCTTCCCCTTCGGGGCGATCCCGGCGGGCGGGGCGGAGATTCCCACCTTCCTGAGCTACAGCCTGGAGCGGCGGCTGACCAAGCACCCCGAGGAGTTCGGCAAGGGCGCCATCGAGGGCGTCGCCGGGCCCGAGGCCGCGAACAACGCCGCCGCCGCCGGAGTGCTCGTGCCCCTGCTCACCCTGGGGCTGCCCACGAGCGCCACCGCCGCGATCCTGCTCGCCGCCTTCCAGCAGTACGGGCTGCAACCGGGGCCGCTGCTCTTCGTCACGAACGCCGACCTCGTGTGGGGCCTGATCGCCTCGCTCTACATCGGCAACGTGATGCTGCTGGCGCTGAACCTGCCGCTCGCCCCGGTGTGGGCGCGGCTGCTGCTGATCCCGCGCCCGTTCCTGTACGCCGGGATTCTGGTCTTCTCCACGGTCGGCGTGTACTCGCTGAACAACAGCGTCTTCGACCTGCTGCTGCTCGCCCTCTTCGGGGTGATCGGGTACGGGATGCGCCGCTTCGACTTCCCGGTCACGCCCGCGATCATCGGCGTGATCCTGGGGCCGACCGCCGAGTCGCAGTTCCGCACCGCCCTCCAGCAGAGCAACGGGGACTTCGGCATTTTCGCGCGGCAACCGCTGACCGCCTTCATCCTGATCATCGTGGCGCTCGCGCTGATCCTGCCCCCGGTGCTGCGGGCACGGGCGGCGCGGCGGGCAAGGTAAATCATCCGTCGCGCAGTCAGTCTACCCACGATCCACGTTTTGAAAGTTCGCAGAGAGAACGGAAGTTGACACCGCATTTTCAGCGGTATTCGACGAGGAATCCCCCGACTTCTAAACCACCTGACACAAAGGCGCCTACGATGTTTTCCACGTAGAAGTTTAAATCAGGGGAATATAGAACTCTGAGGCTGACTCCGACTTCCCCAGGCAGGACAACCGACACAGTACCTGCACCTATGTAGAAGCTGGACAAAAATTGACTGCCTTCAATGTTGGCCCTGAACTCGACCGGCTCCCCTCTCTCATCACACAAATTTACAAACGATTTGAGTGCCTTAACTCCTACATCTCGATTCAAGGAGTTCTGCAAAAATTCTTCGCCCATCTCACGTATTACCCAACCCCGGTCAAGGAGCGTCTGCACTACCTCGGCATTACGGTGCGCACCATAGAGTTCAACGGTCAAAGAATAGGAACGCGCCATAAAGCTACGCCAGGACGTTTTGCATAGGCAAACAAGAAGCCCCCGCAGCCCTTCAGGCACGGGGGCATTCTCTTGTCGCCTTACTGCGAGTGGCCCTTCGCCCCCTCGTAGCGGCGGGCCACCTCGTCCCAGTTCACGACGTTCCAGAACGCCTTGAGGTAGTCGGGGCGCTTGTTCTGGTAGTTGAGGTAGTAGGCGTGCTCCCACACGTCCACGCCCAGGACCGGGGTGCCGCTCACGCCCGCCAGCCCCTCGCCCATCAGGGGGTTGTCCTGGTTGGCGGTGCTCACGACGGCGAGTTCACCGCCGGGCCTAACGACGAGCCACGCCCAGCCCGAGCCGAAGCGCGTCTTCGCGGCGTCCTCGAACTTCTCCTTGAAAGCGTCGAAGGACCCGAAGGCCTGCTCGATGGCCTGCGCGAGTTCACCGCCCGGCTGGCCCTGCCCCTGCGGCGTCATGACCTGCCAGAAGAGGCTGTGGTTGGCGTGGCCGCCCGCGTTGTTGCGCAAGACGTTCTTCTTGTCGCTGGGGACCTGATCGAGCCTCTGGATGAGCTGCTCGACGGGCAGGTCCGCGAACTCGGTGCCCTCCAGCGCCTTGTTCGCGTTGTCCACGTAGGTCTGGTGGTGCCTCGTGCGGTGGATGTTCATCGTCTGCGCGTCGATGTGGGGCTCCAGGGCGTTTTCCGGGTAGGGCAGGTCGGGCAGTTGGTAGGCCATGATGAGGCTCCTTTCGGGCCGTGACCCTCGCCCACCGTGGGCGGGGACGGCAGCGATTCTCATCTTACGCGCGCCCCATGAGCCGCGAAGGGCTGAACGGGCTTAAGCGAACGTTGAGGCGCGAGGAAAACGGCCCCACCCGGGCAGGAGGGGGCCGTCTTGCGGGGGCAGGGGGTCAGCGCACGCGGTTGAGGCCTTCGCGCGCCAGCGCGTAGCTCGGGCTGAGTTGCAGCGCCCGCTCGTAGTTCTCGCGGGCCTTGAGACGGTCCGGGGCGACCGTGCCCACCCCGCGCTCGTAGCTCAGGCCGAGGTAGTACATGTACTCGGGGGTGGTGCTGCCCAGGGCAGCGGCGCGGGTCAGGTTCTCGCGGGCCGCCTTGAGGTCCCCGGCATCGAGGTCGAGGCGCCCGAGGTAGAAGTAGAACTCGGGATAGCGCAGGGGATCGAGCCTCACCGCCTGGGTGAGCTGCGTGCGGGCGGTCGCGCGGTCCCCGGCGAGGTAGCTCACCACCCCGTACTGCCCGACCGCGTAGCTGTTGCTCGGCGCGAGGCGGGCGGCCTGGGCGGCCTCGGGCCTGGCGGCGGCGACGTTGCCGCTCAGGGCCAGGAGCTTGGCGTAGTACGCGCGGTTGTAGGGGTCGCGGGGATCGGCGATCACGGCCTGCTGGAGGCTGTCGAGCGCGGCCACGAGGTTCCCGGTCGCGTAGTACATGTCCCCGAGGTTAAAGAGGATCACGTCGTTCTCGGGGTTGAGGGTCGAGGCCTGCTTGAAAGCGTCGATGGCCCGGCCCCCGTCGCCCTGAAGCTTGAAGACGTACCCGCGCTCGTTCCAGACCTTGCTGAGGTTGAGGTTGCGCTCCGCGCCGCCGACCACCCCCACGGTGGCCTCGGCCTCGGTGAGGACCCGCTGCGCCTCGGCAAGGTTGCCCGTGACGCTGGCACGGTCGCTCGCCCCGATGTACTGCTGCTGGTACGCCTGCGCGAGGGCGATGTACGCGCTGATGTTGCGCGGGTCGAGGGTCACGAGGCGCCGCAGGGTCTCGATGGCGGGAGAATAGAGCCGCAGCTTGACCTGCGAGCGGCCCAGGCCCAGCAGCGCCTCGGCGTTGCGGGGGTCGGTCTCGGCGGCGGCGCGGAAGGCGACGTAGGCCTCGTCGAACTTGCCCTGCTCGTAGTAGAAGACGCCCAGCGCCACGTAGTTCGCGGCGGGACGGGTGGGACGTGCGGGGGTGGCGGGCACCGCGCCGGGGGTGGCCGGGGCAGCGGGCGCCGCGGGCTGGGCGGGAGCCGGGGTGGCCGGAGCCGTCGGCGTCTGCGCGGCTGCGCCAGACAGGATGGCCGCCGCGAGGAGCAGGCCGAGGGGACGTCGTTTCACTCAGAAACCTCCGGGGTCGAGGCTAACACCGCGCTGGGAGCGGCGCAAGCCGAGCAGATCAGCATGGAACAGGGCGCTACGCGCATGATAGGCACAGCCGCCGGGCCGGGGGGTGAGTGGCCGTGAGAGGTCCTCCCCGCGCGCAGCGGTGCCCACCATCCCGGCAGCCTAAAGGCCGAGCTTGACCTCCTTCTGACGCCTCCGCCGCGCCCGGTGGGCCCGTCCCCTACAGTGTCCCCATGTCCTCTCCCCCTTCTTCCGCCCGCCCGCACCGCCTGGGTCTGACGGGCAGCATCGGCGCGGGCAAGAGCACCGTCGCGGCCCTGCTGCGAGAGCGCGGCCTGACGGTGCTCGACGCGGACGAGCAGGCCCGCCTCGTCACCCTGGAGCCGGAGGTTCTGGCGGAGATCGAGGCCGCCTTCCCCGGGGTCGTGCGCGAGGGCGTGCTCGACCGGGCGGCGCTGGCGGCGCAGGTGTTCGGGGACCCCGCCCGCCTCGCCCGGCTCAACGGCGTCGTCCACCCGCGCGTGCGGGCGCGGATGCTGGCCCTGGAGACGGCGGCGGCGGCGCGCGGCGAGCCCTGGGTCGTGCAGGACGTGCCCCTGCTGTTCGAGGGCGGGCTGGAGCGGCAGATGGACGCGGTGCTCGTCGTGGACGCGCCGCTGGAGACGCGGGTGGCCCGCGTGGTCGCCCGCTCGGGCCTGACGCGAGGGGAGGTGCTCGCCCGCGACGCCCGCCAGATGCCCGGCGAGGAGAAGCGCAGGCGAGCGACGGTGGTGCTCGACAACGGCGGCGGCCTGGAAGCGCTGGAGGCACAGCTCGACGCGGCGCTCGCCCGGCTGGGCGTGACGGCGGCGGGAGCGCCCGCCCGCCCCGAATGACCGACGGGGAGCGGGCCCGCGCCCTGCTCGGCGGCCCGGTCACGTTCCTGGGCTCCGGCGCGAGTTGCGTGGCGTACTCGGACGGGAAGCGGGTGGTGCGGCTCGCCCGCACGGGTCAGGCCGCCCGGTTCGAGGTGGACGCCGCGATCCGCCGTGCGCTGATGCAGGAAGGAGTTCCCACCCCCGAACCGCTCTCCACGGGGACACTGCCGGACGGACGACCCTTCGGCGTGGACACGCTCGCCCGGGGAGACGACTCCGGGCCGAGCGATGAGGGCTGGCGCGACCTGGGCCGGGCCCTCGCCGCCCTGCACGCCCTCCCACACGGCGGCTTTGGTCTGCTGCACGACCGCTCCGGCGCTTTTGTCGGGGTCGCCCCGACCCCTGCCGAGGGGTTGTGCTCGCGCCTTCAAGATGCGTGGCCCTTCGGCAGGGCCGAGCTGGAAGATCATCCGCTCGTGGGGACGGCTCCCGCTCTTGCCCCTCTCCTCGCACCCCGGCGAGACGACCTGGAAAACGTCGTCCACGGCCCGACCGCCCTGTGCCACACCGATCTGCACGGGGGGCAGGTACGCTGGCGGGAGGGGCGGCTCACGGCCCTGCTCGACTTCGGGGACGCCAGCATCGGGCCGCCCGCGTGGGACGTGGCGAGCCTCGCTTTCTTCCACGGCTGGGACAGTGCGCGGACGACGGGGCTGCCCTGCGGACGGGAGGCGGCCCTCTTCGGCCTGCTCCTCGCGCTGCACCACGCCCGCCGCTCGGTCACGCTCGGGCGCCCCGCGAGGATGAGGGCCGCCGTGACCTTCGCGCGGGGTTGTCTGCAACGGCTGTGATCCCGGGCCAGGAGGAGGGAGGCAGACCCCACACCCGGGCCCCCGCCTCCCCGTCCCGCGTCCCTCCCGATCAGGCTCCAGCGTGCTCCGGCTGACCGCTGAGGGCTGACGGCTGGCGACTCTCCAGCGCCGCCGCCACGAACCCCGCGAAGGGCGGGCTGGGCCGCATCGGGCGGCTCTTGAATTCCGGGTGCGCTTGCAGGGCCACGAAGAAGGGGTGCCCCGGAATCTCGATGCTCTCCACCAGCCCCGCCCCGCGCCCGTTCATGCCCGGCGTCACGCCGCTGATCACCAGCCCAGCCTCCTGAAGCCGGTCCACGTAGGCGGGGTTGACCTCGTAGCGGTGGCGATGGCGCTCACGCACGGTGCCCCCCTGCGGCACCCCGTACAGCTCGGCGATCACGCTGCCGGCGCGCAGTTCCATCGGCCAGTCCCCCAGGCGCATGGTGCCGCCCATTCCGGCGACTTCGAGCTGCTCGGGCATCAGGTCGATCACCTTGTGGGGCGCGTAGGGGTCGAACTCAGCGGAGTTGGCGCCCGCGAGGCCCGCCCTGTTCCGCGCGTACTCGATCACGGCGATCTGCATTCCCAGGCAGATGCCCAGGTAGGGCACCCCCCGCGTGCGGGCGTACTCGGCGGCGCGAATCTTGCCCTCGATGCCGCGAATGCCGAAACCGCCCGGCACGAGGATGCCGTCGGCGTCCCCGAGCTGGGCTTCGAGGTCCCCCTCCGTCAGCTCCTCGGCGTTCACCCACTTGATGTTCACCCGCGCGTCGTTCGCAATGCCCGCGTGCGTCAGCGATTCGAGCAGGCTGAGGTACGCGTCGGGCATCTGGGTGTACTTCCCGGCGAGGGCGATGGTGACCTCGCGCCCGGGCTGCCGCATCACCCGCATGGCGTTTTGCCACACGCCCAGGTTGGGGTGGGTCCGCTCCAGACTGAGCAGGTCCTCCACCGCCTTGCCCAGCCCCTGTTCCTCCAGCGCGAGGGGCAGCTCGTAGACGTGCCCCACGTCGAAGGAGGAAAAGACCCGGTTTTCCCGCACCGAGGTGAAGAGGGCGATCTTGCGGGTGATCTCGCTCGGCAGCTTCTCCTTGCTGCGCACCATCACGATGTCGGGACTGATGCCCACCGAACGCAGGGTGGCGACCGAGTGCTGGGTCGGCTTGGTCTTGAACTCGTTGGAGGTGCCCAGGTACGGCACCAGGGTGAGGTGGAGGTACAAGACGTTCTCGTCACCCTCGTCGAAGCGGAACTGCCGGATGGCTTCGAGGAAGGGCAGCGATTCGATGTCGCCCACGGTGCCGCCCACCTCGATCAGGACGATCTCGGCGCCCGCCGTCTCCCCCGCCGCGCGGATGCGCCTCTTGATCTCGTCGGTGACGTGGGGGATGACCTGCACCGTCTGCGAGAGGTAGTCGCCCGCGCGCTCCTTGCGGATGACCTCCAGGTACACCTGCCCGGTCGTGATGTTGCTGCCCGCCGGGATGTCGAGGTCGAGGAAGCGTTCGTAGTTGCCGAGGTCGAGGTCGGTCTCGGCGCCGCTCGCCGTGACGAAGACCTCGCCGTGCTCGTAGGGCCGCATGGTGCCCGCGTCGATGTTGATGTAGGGGTCGATCTTGACCGCCGTGACCCGGTAGCCGCGCGCCCGCAAGAGAGCCCCTAAGCTGGCGCTCGCCACGCCCTTGCCGAGGCTGCTGACCACGCCGCCCGTCACGAAGATGTATTTCATGCCTGAACACGAGCGCCCGCCCCACGCAGGGCCAAAAAGAAAAACCGGGGCGCTCGGCCTCCGGGACTAGAGGATAGCACGCGGGAGAGGAGTGACGGGCAGTTGCGAGATGGACGGTTCTCTACCTGGGGGCACTTGCTTGATCTCCACACCACCGTAGAGTCCAAGCCGGAAGATTATGCAAACTTGAGGAGGGGAGCGACGACACGGGTGAGATCAACGCTTTCCCCGCGTAACAGCCCCTCGAAAGTCGCCCTGAACTCTGCCTCGCTCGACCGTCTGTCCATGAACCGAAAGGCGGAGGCGGCCAGGTACTCGGCATTTTGCTCGAAGGTCAGCCAGCGCCGCCCTTCCGCCTCCGCCACCATCCCCGTCGTGTTGCTGCCGCCGAAGATATCCAGTACCACGTCATTCGGGTCGGTTAGGAAGCGGATGAAGAACTCCGGCAACCTGGCCGGGAACCGCGCGGGGTGCCCCTTGATCCCCACCCGGCGGCAGGCGTCGAGGTAATGACCGCCCGCCTCACTGTTAGGAATTTGCAGCAGGTTGGGCGGAATGGCCCCGCCGTTGTCCTTCCCGAAAGAATCCCCGATGTTGTGGCCGCTCGGACGCTGGGCCGGGGTGTAGTACGCCTCCGGGTCCTTGATGAGCTTCTTCATCCTGTCGCTGTATTCTGCCAGCACGTTGCTGACGTTCGCCTTCGGCCACTCCGTCTTGCTGAACCACCAGACCGTGTTCACCGCGTCCTTGGCACGCAGTTTGCGTTTGTTAACCCACTCGATCGGGCTGGGCAGCTTCGACGGGTTAAACCAGTAGAAATCCTCGGCCAAGTGGAAGCCCAACTCGTCGCAGAATTTCAGCAGCACCCGGAAGTTGTAGAGGCTGCGCGCAGGAACCCCGCGTCGGTACGCGCCCCCCAGATCGACGACGAAACTCCCGTCCGGCCTGAGTTTGCGCCGGACGAGAGCCGCGAACTGGGCCAGCCACTCGACGTACTCGGTTTCGTCCTTGTTGCCGTACTCCTTGGGCCGCAGCAGCGCGAAGGGCGGGCTGGTCATGACCAGATGGATGGATTCGTCTGGCAGGCGGTCGAGCAGGAACAGGGAATCCCCGAGGTAGGCCGCACCCTTCTCCGTTCGGTAGGCGGACTTCAGGTCGAGCAGGTGACTTTCGGAGACGTGAAGCACACGTCGATAGTACAGCCTCGGCTTGACCTTGTGCTACTTATCGTCTGTCTACTCAAAGTCTGTAGCCTCAGAGTCAGCAGCAACCGATGGTGGTGAGAATGCAGCGTCTGGACACGCCTCTCACCGCGCGGGTCACCCTCGCGGCGAACATCAAGCGGTTACGACACGAGCAGGGCATCTCCCAGGAGGCTCTGGCCGACCTCGCCCACCTGCACCGCACCTACATCGGCTCTATCGAGCGTGAGGAACGGAACCTGTCTCTGGACAACGTGGAGCGGATCGCGCGGGCGCTGGGTGTTCACATCGCCGTGCTGCTGACGGAGCCCCGTGACGACTCCTGAAAGCCGCCGGAGCCACGCCGACCTCGCAGAACTCGAAGCCCTGATGCCCGCCATTCGCCAGTTTCAGGCGCTCGCAGAGCGGCACGGCATCGCGGACGTGTTTCAGGACAACGGCGGGAAGGTGTTGCAACTGCTCCTGGTGATGAATATCCGCGTGCTGCCGGGAAGAGAAGGCAACGATGCCGTCGATGAGTCGGGCATTGAGTACGAGATGAAGACCCTCAATATCAACAACAGGGGGAAGGGCTTCACGACTCATCATCACCTTAACCCCACGATCCTTGCCAAGTACCGTCGCGTTCCCTGGATTTTTGCCCTTTACAGCGCCATCGAACTCAAAGCCATCTATCGCCTGGAAGCGGCCCGGCTGGAACCCTTTTTCAGCGAATGGGAGCGCAGATGGCACGCGGTCGGTGGGAAGGACCTCAACAACCCGAAAATCCCACTCGTCTACGTAATGGAACACGGCACGTTAGAGTACGGTGAGGCCCCTCGGTTGACCACCAGGAAGCGCAGGGCCGCACCCCCGCCCGCAGAACGACCCCTGCTCGAAGTTGTGGAAGAAGCCGTGCAAGAAGGGGAAAAGGATGACCGATAGGCTGCACTACAAGCCGGACGCGTCCTTTCGCCGCTTCCTCGCCATGTCCGTCCGTGGTGAGCGGGCAGCCATAGAGCTGATGAAGGCATACGGCCATGCCTTCGCGTTCAGCGACTTCGGCGCAGGCAGCACAGAAGTTAGCAAGGATGCCCGTAAGAAACGCCAGCGGAAGGCGGACCTGATCTGCAAGAGCTGCGGGCAAAAGCTAGAAGTGAGGGCCAAGAGCAGGCCCCAAATCACCATGTCCGATTCTGCCTCACGGCCTTTTGACCGGGAACTTTCGGCGGGCGATTGGGTGGGTTTCCTGGTGGTCCAGCGCAAGAGCGACCCCAACGGGGAGGAGTTTGACGAAACTAACCCAGACCATTACGAGCAGGTAGGGGCCATCCACGTAATTCGGGTGTCCGAACTGGCGGAAAAGCGTCAACAGCTCCCAGAACCGCGTCGCAAGAACGAGGCGCAAGGCTCCGAGGCTTATCTGGAGTGGCCGAGCCTGAGAGCCCCAATGACGGGCACTGTGAAAACCATCGAGAGGAATCCCGGCAGGATCGTGATCACGGACGGGACGAGGGACCGGGAAGTCAGGATCGAGCCCGGCTGGTACGCCTACGGAGGGCTTCGGGTGGGAAGCGTGGTGGTGCGGGGCCAAACGATTCTCTGCGGATGGGCGAAACCGCTGACTGTCACGCAGCTTCAGTGCGGGCAACTTCGCGCACGCATAGCGGGCAATTGAGCCCGAAGCCTGGACGGCAGGTCCTCCAACGTGCGAAACGGGGCTATAAGCTTTCCCCTACCGCCCCCGCACCCTTTCGAGCAGCGCCGTGTTCCGCTCCTCGCGCTGGCGGACGGCGGCCTTGTCCCACGCCGACGCCGAGCCCGCCGCGAAGAAGCGTTCGCGGGCGCGGGTCAGGGCGGTGTAGGCGAGGTTGCGGGAGAGCATGGGCATATGCGCCTCGTGTAGCACGCCGAGCACCGTGCCCCACTCGCTCCCCTGCGCCCGGTGGACGGTCAGGGCGTAGCCGAGCTGGAGGTTGAACAGTTCGGCGCCCACGAGTTCGACCACATTGCCGTCGAAGTCCACGGTGAGCCGCCCGCCCTCGGCCTTGAGGACCGTGCCCAGCGTGCCGTTGAAGACCTCGTTGGTGTAATCGTTTTTCGTCTGCACCACCACGTCGCCGGGCCGGGCCTCCCCGTCCGCGATGCGGGTGCCCCCCTCGCCAGGGTTGAAGAGGGATTGCAGGTGGTGGTTGAGCACGTCCACGCCCAAGGGGCCTTTGCGCATGGGGGTGAGGACCTGCACCTGGGTCGGGCCGCCGAGTTCACGGACCATCAGGGCGACCCGGCGGGCCCCCACGTCGGGCTCGGTCTCGGTGAGGTTCAGGCGGCGGTCTCCCCACCCCGGCGCCTGACCGTGCAGCAGACCGTGGGCGGCACGGATGATGGGGTTCTCGGCGGCCTGGCGGTACACGGTGCCTAGGCGGACGGTCGGGGCGGTGGCGGTCAGCGCGTGGAGGGGCAGCCCGGCGTCCACGGGGGGAAGCTGGTCCACGTCCCCCACCAGCAACACCCGCGCCCCGGGCGGCACAGCGGCGAGCAGGGAGAGCATCAGCCCGTCGCCGCACATGCTCACCTCGTCCACGATGAGGAGGTCGTAGGGGGCGGGTTCGAGGTGGTTGTGCCGAAAGCCCGCCGGACCGTACCCGAGCAGGCGGTGGATGGTGGAGGCTTGGCGGCCCGTCACCTCGCCCAGACGCCGCGCAGCCTTGCCGGTGGGAGCGCAGAGGCCGACCTCCAGCCCCAGCCCCTCCGCGAGGTCCGCGACCGCCCGCGTCGTCGTGCTCTTGCCCGTGCCCGGCCCGCCGGTCAGCACGACGAGGCGGTGATCTTCGAGGAGGTCGAGGACCTGCGCCTGTTCATCGGAAAGTCCCTTGGCAGCGCCGTCCGGGACCATCCACTCGTCCCCGCCGGGCGGCGTAGCGAGCAGGGTGCGGATGAGCCCCGCGAGCTTCTTCTCCGCGCGCAGGACGTGGGGGAGGTAGATGCGGGAGGTGCCGTCGGGGGTGGGGTCGTCCGACAGGCGACCGAGTTCGACCGCCGTCTCGACCGCGAGCTTCGCCTGCTCGGGGCTGACGCGGGTGTAGTGGGCCACGCCCCGCTCGGCCCGCCCGCGCGGCAAGAAACTGTGCCCGCCCTGCTGCGCCGCCTGCTGAAGGGCGTACACGGCGGCGGCGGTCAGGCGGCGGGGGTCGTCGTGCGGAAGACCCTGGGCGCTCCACAACTTGTCGGCGGTCAGGAAGCCGATGCCCTCGACTTCCGTCAGGGCGAAGAGGTCGGCTTGCAGGCGTTCGAGGGCCGCCTCCCCGAAGTGCTTCACCGCCCGCTGCGCCTGGGAGATGGAGAGCCCCAGCCCCTGCAACCCGGCGAGGAGGCGCCGCTCCAGCCCCTGCTGCGACCAACTGGAGGTCATCTTGTGCAGGGTGCTCTGCGTGACGCCGGGCACCTGCAACAGCTTCTCGGGTTCCCCCTCCAGCACGTCGAAGGTCGCGGGGCCGAACATCCTCGCAATTCGTCCGGCGAGCACCTTGCCGACGCCGCCCACGCGGGCTTCGAGGTAGGCGGCAACCCCGGCCTCGGTCAGGTCGGTGGGCTGGGCTTCCAGCACCATGTTCAAGACCCGGTACTGGTACCCGTACTCGCGGTGCTCCTCCATCAAGACTTCGGCGCTGAAGGTGTCCCCGGCCTCCAGCGGGGGCATCACGCCGATGACGGTGGCGTCGGGATCCTCGCCTTCCGAGTTGCGCAGGCGGGCGGTCATGACGGTAAAGCCGCTCTCGGCGCGGAACCGAACCCTGTTCACGCCGCCCGTGACGCGGATGGGCTCGGGAGCGGGGGCGGCGGGCATGGCAAAGAGGATAGCGCCGGGGGCGCATTCTGTCTCAGGCGAAGCGGCGCTACAGCACGCCGTCCTGGCTGTCGTCGAGTGAGAGGTCGGCACCCGGGCAGGCCGGAGCAATCACATCCTCCCCACCATGTTCGACAACGTTCCAGACTCCCTCCTGCCGCTGAGAGGCGTACACCCGCCGCTCGCCCGGTCCCACGATCAGGTAGGTTTGCAGGGAAGGGATGGCCGTGTAGGCGTGGTATTTGGCGTTGCGGTCATTGTGGGCCTTGCTTCTGGACAGCACCTCGACGAGGATGCACGGCGCGACCTTGACCTACACCCCATCTTCCCTCGGTGTGCAGGTGACGGTCGTGTCCGGGGAGAAGTAGGACTGGCCGTCGGCGGAGCGCATGCGCATGTCGGCGGTGTAGGCACGGCAACCCACCCTCCGGGCAAGTGGTCCGACGGCCAACAGGACATTCACGACGATGCTGTCGTGCGCGTCGCTCACCCCCGCTTGCCCGTGCAGCGGATACACGAACCCATTCACGTCCTCCCGCTTGACCGGGCTGTGCGGCTCGGTGCGGAGGTATTCTTCCACGCTCATGCGCCGGAAGGCGGGGTCGCTCATATCTGCATGGTATGTCGGTCCCGATGCGTCATGCTGGAGAGGTGACCACGCTGCCACAGAGCACCTTCGTCGCGCGGACGCCGGAGCAGGCGCGGGTGCTGCTGGACCTCGCTTATGCGCCGACACTGAACGTGCTGATGACACGGGAGGCAAGCGCGGGCGAGGTGGCGCGCGAGACAAAAAGCCCAGTGAAGCGGGCCCACCACCTACTGACCCGGCTGCTCGGCGCGGGGCTGATCGAGGTGACGGGGGAACGGAAACGGGGTGGGCGACCCGTAAAGCTGTACCGCGCCGCGCGGTCCTATGAGGTGCCGTTCGCGCTTACCGATGCGGCCACCCTGGAGGAGTTGGTGGCCGCGCTGCACCGCCCCTTTCTGGAGGCCTATTTCCGGGCCCGGGCGAGGCCGCTGGACGGGGAACCGCAAGACAGCGTGTTCATCGGCCTGAACGAGGATGAGGGTCTCGTCCTGAGCCTCAGGCGGGGTGCCCGCGAGGACCCGGGGCGTCTGGACTTCGGTTCGCTGAGCGCCATTCGGCTGCCGCACGACGCCATGCGGGAACTCCGGCGGCGCATGCAGGAATTGCAGGGCTGGGTCTCCCAGCAGGCCAGGGGGGCACAGGACGGCCCGCAGACCGCCGCCTGCCTCGTCGGGCTCCTCTTTACGCCGGGCGAGATCGAGGGGCTGTGACCCCCTCACGCCGCAACGTCCCTACCCACGCCAGCGCCCCCAGCAAGGTGACGACCCCCGCCACCCCGAAGATCAGCGCGAGGGAAAGGCGGTCGGCGAACGGGGCGAGCGCGAGCAGCGTGATGGGCTGGCCGACCGTCGCCAGCATGTTCAGCAGGCTGCCTACCCGCCCGAAATACTCGGGCCGCACCTGTTTTTGAAACAGAACGCTGATGGAAACGTTGGTGGCGGCGACCGCAAGGCCCAGCAGGGGAGCGAGCAGGTACATCTGCGCGGCGGTCTGCGTGGAGGACAGCGCCAGCACGCTCAGCCCCATGCCCGTGAGCCCCAGGACGCTGAAACGGCGTGGCCGAGCCCGCTCGCCCAGCCAGGCCAGCCCGAAGCTCCCCACGGTCATCCCCGCCAAGACCACGGCCCAGAACACGCCGTAGCCCGCCGCCCCCGCCCCCAGCGCCTGCATCCTTTTCGGCAGTAGCATCTCCAGCGGGGCGAAGCTCGCGTTGACCAGCAGGGCGATCAGGGGGAGGCCGACGAGCAGGGGGCTGCCCCGCACGTACCGCACTCCCGCCATGAACGCCTGCCGGAAGCTCTCGCCGCGGGGACCCGGTGCCCGAGGAGGAAAGCGCACCAGCAGGAGGAGCAGGCCGAACACCGCGAAGCTCAGCCCGTCGAGAACCAGGGCGGGAGCACTCCCCACGCGCGAGACGAGCAGGCCGCCGCCTACGAGCCCCACGAGGTTCATCGTCTGGGAGGTGCCCTGCATCAGCCCGCTCGCCCGCGCGATCTGGGAGGCGGGAACTAGCCGGGCTGTAACACCCATGCTCGCCGGGCCGTAAAAGGCGCCGACCAGACCGTTCAGGAAGGCAACCGTGTGGAGCACCTCCAGCGGCACCGGACCGCGCAGGGCCGCGAGGCCCACCCCAAATTGCAGGCCTGCCCGCAGCAGGTCCCCGGCGACGAGCGGCAGCCGCACGGGCAGACGGTCTACCAGCGTGCCGAAGAGGGGTGAGAGGAGCGCGGGCAGCAGCGCGAGCGCGAGGTTCACCCCCATCGCCCCCGCGCTCCCCGTCTGCCCCAGCACCAGGAAGCTCGTAGCGATGCCTGCCAGGGCGCTGCCAAGAGCACTCTGGGCACTCCCAAGCCACCAGATCAAAAAGTTGCGGTTCCAGAGGGTGCTCGGTTGGCCGGGCGGGGTGGTCATGCCCCAGCTTCCACGCAGAGCTAGTCCCGCCGGGAGGGGGCGCCGTGGAGTAGCGGGTCGGGGGAAGACACTCTCTGAACCGAGGCTCAAGCCGCAGGACCCGGGGAGACGGATAAGGTCTCCCCATGCTCAAGAACGGCGCACTCTCGCAAGCCTTACAAACCATCGCTCCCACCACCTGGGAGGGCACCGCCTTCCGCTGCGTGAAAGGCGTGTCGGTGGAGGACGTGGCGGGTGCCCTGCGAAACCTGACCAAAGACGGGCGTTACAGCCGGGAGGGAGCGTTCAGAGCCCTTTACCTGTCGCTGAGTCCGGAACTGGCGAAGAAAGAGTATCGCCAGTCACCGAGCGCGGACGAGGTGCGGGGCGTGACCTGCCTCGACTTCCCCTTGAGGGTTGAGCGCGTGCTGGACCTCAGGGGCGAAGCCGTGCAGGGGCGGCTGGGCACCAACCTTCAGGAGCTGACCGGGGACTGGCAGGTTCTGACAGGCCGGGGCCAGGACGCGCCCACCCAGCGGCTCGGGCGGGCCGCCTTCGAGTCGGAGCACTTCGACGCCATCCTCTCCCCCAGCAAGCTCGACCCCGAGGGGACGAACCTGCTCGTCTTCGTGGACCGGGTGGGGGCGCGGCTGGCGGCGACGGGGCTCCCGGCGGGTTTCCCGGAGCGGCTGGAGGTGTAGCCCCGCCCTCAGCTCGGCTGCACGAAGCGGCGGATGGTGCCGGACGCGATGTAGGACTTGCCGTCCGGCGCGGTATTCACCACGTCCACCACGTACAGGGTGCCGTCCTCCCGGAGGCCGCGCGGGAAGCGCATGTTCCAGTCGGGGTGGAAGCCGTCCGACACCACCCGGGCCCGCAGCTTGCTCCCGTCCTTGAGGCACTGCACGAGCACGCCCGAGCCCACGGTGTCCGTGCTTTCCAGGTCGGCGAGGGTGACGGGCGGCTTGCTGGCGCGGGGAGCGGAGAAGGCGTGGGAGGCACCGGAGCCCCCGCGCACGCCCGCCAGGGGATCGCTCTCGCCGGGGCGCACCACGCGGCGGATATCGCCCGTCACCCGGTAGAAGGAGCCGTCGGCACTCGTCTCCAGGCCGTCCACCACGTAGCGGGCCCCCTCGGCGCGCAGGGCACGGGGGAACTGGACGTTCAGGCCTCCGCCCATGCCGTCCGCCTCCACCTTCACCCGCAGGCGGCCCCCGTCGCGCACGCAGAGCAGTTCCACGCCGCCCGCAGAATCCGTGACGACGGGCAGGGCGAGGGCGGCGGCGTCCACCGTCACGCCGCGCCCGAGGAGGTCGGCGCGTGAGCGGGCGCGGCCCTGGAAGGACTGGTCGCGCAGTTCCTTGCGGGAGTCGCCGTCCAGGCGGCGGGACGCGATGCGGGCGGCGTAGTGTTCGAGCTGCTCGATCTCCTCGGCGATCTCGAAGTGCTCGTGCAGGCCAGCCGAGCGCAGTTCACCGACGAGGGTCCGCAACGTGGACTCCGCCCCCGCCGCGTCTCCCGTGTCCGCGAGGTCCACCGCGCGCTCCTTGGCGCGGGCGATCCGCAGCCGGGCGAGGTCGAGGGTGACGCCCACGTCGCTCCTCAGGTCCGGCCCCAGCGGCGCGGCCACAGCCTGCACGTCCACGCTGCCCGTCAGCGTCTCGATGGCTCCGTCTCGCACCGCATCCGCGCGGTAAGTCAGGCCGAGCAGCGGGTGAGTTCCGGCGGACAGCGCGGGCAGGTTCAGGCTCAGGCCGAGCAGCTTGTCCTCGTCCTCGTACACGTCGCCGAGGTCGAGGGTGAGGGAGTCGGCGCCCCGGCGGTGCAGGCTGAGCACGTCTGCCACGCTCACGCCGGGGGCGGGACTCAGGGTCACGGTGAGGTTCTGGGCGGCGACGGCCTTGAGCGTCTGGAGTTCGATCCCGAACACGTCGGCGGCGTCGTCGGCGGACTGGATGAAGTAGAAGTTCCCACCCGCCGCCCGCGCCATGCCGATCAGCAAATCCTCATTGAAGCCGCTCCCGAAGCCCAGGGTGGTCGTGCCCACGCCCGCTTCCGCCTTCTGGGCCGCCGTCTTCGTCAGCACGTTCGTATCGCTGACGCCCACGTTCGCCTGCCCGTCGGTCAGCAGCAGCACCCGGCTGACGACCTCGGGCCCGGCGTTCGCCGCCACGAGTTCCACCCCGCGCAGCCAGCCGCCCGAGAGGTTCGTCAGGCCGCCCGCCCGGACGCCCGCGACCTGCGCCCTCAGGGCCGCCCGGTCGGTGACGCGGGTGGGGGCGATCAGGGTCTGAACCACGTCGTCGTACACGACCACGCTGAGGGTGTCCTCGGGGCCGAGCCCGTCCACCACGGCCTGCGCGGCGCGGATGGCGTGCTTGAGGGGCGAGCCCGCCATGCTGCCGCTGCGGTCGATCACCAGGGACAGGTTGAGAGGACGGCGCGTCTGCCCCGTGCGCGGGAGCCGGAAGCGGATCAGGAGGTCCGACGTTCCCGCCATCCCCTCGACAAGCTGCGACTGGCCGAAGCTGTACTCCACCTGCACGGGTTCCTGGATCATGGGTCTCCTTAGGAGGAAAAGGGGAAGTGTCTGCCCGTCATTCTGACCGGGCAGGGAATGGAAGAGCGACAACCTCGATTGAACCGGCGGGGGTGCTCAGGCTTCCCGCAGGGGGTGGTAGTCGCCCGGGTCCAGTCCCGCCGTCCATGCCAACGCCTGCGCGCAGGTACGGATGTGGGGCGGGACGCGCAGGGCATAGCGGCCCCCCGTCGAGGGGCAGCGGACAAGCACGGCGACGAGGGGTTCGTCGTCGTCGAAGGGCACCCGCACGAGTTGCCGCTCGCCGCCAGCGTCTCGGTCCCGGTCGAGGATCAGGCCGCCGACCTCCGCTAGAAAGCGCTCGACGCCGATCCGGTCGAGCAGCACGCGGCGGCGTTGCACGTTGCGGGTGAGGAGCACCTCGCGGCCCGCAATGGTGTCGGGGCGGAAGGCGACGCGGGCGTCCACCGGCACGCCACGCCACTGCAACCGGACCCGCAGGCCGGGCGGGAGGGCCGTCAACCCGCTGTCCGCGAGTTCGAGCGAGCCGGTGACGTGGAGGTCGGCGCCCAGGGTGGTCAGGGACGCGCAGCCGCTCACGTCGAGGTGGCCGACGCTGATCTGCCCTTCCAGCCGGGTCAGGTCGCGGCAGTTGCCCAGGTTCAGGCGCAAGGCCCGCACGTCGGCGTTCAGCGTCCGTACCCCACTTCCGCTCAGGTCCACCCCATCCCGGACACTCCATCTCCCGTCGATCTCGTGCAGGGCCGGGGTGTTCCGCGCGCTGAGAGAATCTGCCTGGAGGTCAGTGGGAAGGGCACTCAGGTTGGGGCAGTCGTTCACGTTCAGGACCGTGCAGCGCAGCCACTCGGGCAGGGCGCGGAGCCAGGCGGATCCGCTGAGGTTCAGGGGGCCGTCGACGTGCAGGGCGGTGGGAACCGGGCCGCGACGCAGGAGGGTGCGCGCCTGCTCGGGGGTGACAGTGGGCACCCCGGCAGGCGAACGGGTGGGCCGACCCACGGGAACAGGTTGGACATTCACCGCCACCCGCTCCTCCCTCGGCCCTTCCCGGCGCGGCGCGGAGATCAGCCGCCCGCCGCTCCCCACCCGGAACATCAGTCGAGCACCACGCGGACGGCGCCGGGCGTGTACTCGCGCTGCCTCCACACCCGGTACCACCCGGCGGGGAGGCGGATGGGCGCGTGTTCCTCGTGCGTCAGGGTCGCGTGCGCGGCGGTGACGTGGAGGTAACGGTGCGGCCCCGAGCCGTCGTACAGGTGCGCCGCGTGCGTCTCCGCGATGCGGTGCGTGTGGCCGGTCAGCTCGCCGTGCGCCAGGGTCAGGTGCGGGGCGAGGTGGAGGGGGCCGGTCGGCGGCAGGGTCGCCTGCAAGAACACGTCACCGTGGCGGTAGAGGGGAGTGGGCATGGACGGCTCCTTGCGGGTGGAACGAGAAGCGTGAGGCTTGTCTCTATTACGCCTGTAGCATAATCACTGGCGCCCTCTCTGTCAAACACTGTCGCGTTTTACCGCCTCTAACCCCGTCCCCGTGCTATTTTTTCGTGATGCGCGTACTTCACACGGCGGACTTCCACGCCGGGCGGAATCTGAGGGGCCTCGACCGGACGCCGGAGGTGCACGGGGCGCTGGTGGAAATCGCGGGGCTGGCCCGGAGCGAGCGGGTGGACGCGGTGCTGGTGTCCGGCGACCTCTTCGACACGGTGAACCCGTCGGCGGAGGCGGAGGCGGCGGTCTTCGACTTCTTCCTGCGGCTGCGCGACGCGGGCATTCCGGCGGTCGTCATCGCGGGGAACCACGACTCCGCCGCCCGGCTGCACGGGCTGGCGGGCCTGCTGGGGTGGGTGGGCGTGCAACTCGTCGCCCAGCCGACGGGCAACCCCCTCGACATGATCCGCACCCTGGAGACGAAGGGGGGCGAGACGCTGACGGTCGGCGCCCTCCCCTTCCTGTCCGAGCGGCGGCTGGTGAAGGCGGCGGACGTGATGGGCGGCGACGTGGGCGCGTGGCGGCAGAAGTACCGCGAGGGGATGAGCTTCTTCCTGCGGCGACTGGCGGGAGGTTTCAAACCCGGCTCGGTCAACATGCTGATGCTCCACGCCACGATGGACGGCGCCGTCCCCAGCGGTTCCGAGCGCACCATGCAGTTCGACCTCACGAACGCCTACACCCTCTCGCCGCTGCAACTGCCCGCCGAGGCGCAGTACGTGGCGCTAGGGCATGTCCACAAGCCGCAGCCCGCCTCCGAGATGCCGCTCGCGCACTACCCGGGCAGCGTCATCCAGCTCGACTTCGGGGAGGGCGGGGAGAAGAAGCACGTCAACCTCGTCGAGGTGGAGGCCGGGCGCCCCGCCCGCGTGACTCCCATCCCCCTGGCGAGCGGGCGCGAGTTGCGGACGGTGAAGGTGGACCTGGAGCATGTGGAGGCGCGGCTGGGCAAGCTCACGGATTTCGGCGGGCTCGTCAAGGTCGTCGTGCGCGCCCCCTCGGGAACGGCGATGCCGGGGCTCAAGGACCGGGTGCTGCGGATGGTGCCGAACACGCTCGCCGTCGAACTCGAAGCCGTGCAGGACGACCTCGCCCTCCCGCAACTGAAGCGCGAGGGGCTGAGCCTGACCGAGCTGTACGAGCGGTTCCACCAGGAGCGCCGGGGCGAGTTGCCCGACGACCTGCGGGCCGCTTTCAAGGAGGCGGACGAGGCGGCGCGCGGGGAGGAGCAGGAGGAGCGGGCGGAGGTGGTGCAGTGAGGCCCCTTCACCTCGAACTCCAGGGCTTCACCGCCTTCCGGCAGCACGTCGCGCTGGAATTCGGCGACCTCGAACTTTTCGCCCTCGTGGGACCCACGGGCAGCGGCAAGAGCAGCCTGCTCGACGCGATGACCTTCGCCCTGTACGGCAGCACGCCGAGGCTGGGGGAGCGCGGTCTGGACGCGCTGATCTCGCAGGGAGAACGGGGCCTCTCGGTCAGCCTCATCTTCGAGGTGGGAGGTGAGGTATACCGGGTGGCCCGGTCGCGCGGTCGTCGCCAGGCCGAGAACGAGGTCCGCCTGGAGAGGAAGGAGGGCGACCGCTGGGTGGGCCTCAACGACGGGGGCACCAAGGGGGTCAACGAGCGGATTCGCCGGGTGGTGGGGCTCGACTTCCGCACCTTCTCGCGCTCGGTGTTGCTGCCGCAGGGTGAGTTTTCCAAACTGCTGCACGGCACGGGCAAGGAGCGGCAGGCCCTCCTGGGCGAGTTGATGGGCCTCGACCACGTGAAGGCCATGCAGACCTTCGCGGGCGACCGGGCCAAGGAACTCAAGCACCGCTCGACCAGCCTCCACGCCCTGCTGGAGGGGGAGTACGCGGGCGCGACCCCGGAGGCGGTGGCCGCCCTGCGCGCCGAGCGCGAGACGGTGGACGGCGAGATCGAGCGGCTGGCGGAGGGGCGCGAGCGGTTTCAAAGTCAGGTCAACCGCCTACGCGCGCTGGAAGGGGTGTGGACCGCCCGTGAGGACGCCACCCGTCGCCTGAGCACCCTGGAGGCGCGGGCCGAGGGTGTGCGCGAGGGCGCCAAGCGGGCCGAGCGGGCACGGCGGGTGGCGGGCGTGCTCCCCCTCCTCGACGCGGCGGAGCGGGCGCGAATCGCGGCGGGTCGGGAAGCGGGCGAGCTGGAGCGCGCGGTGCAGGCGGAGGAGACGGCACGGCGCGCGGTGGAGGCCGCCGACCGGAGTCTGCAGGCCGCCCAGGACGCCGAGGACCGCATCCCCGACCTGGAAACCCGCGAGGGCGCCCTGCGCGAAGCCGAAGCGGACGTGGCCCGGCTCAAGCGTGCGGGCGCGACGTCCCAGACCACCCACGCCTCCCCCCTGCCCTGGGACGAGGACGCGCACCACGCCGCGAAGGAAGCGGCCACCAAGCTCGACACCCTGCGCCGCGAGCGGGTGCAACTGGAGACGGAGAAGGCCGGACTCACCGCCCAGAAGGCCCGCCTCGCCGCCGACGAGCAGTTGCAGGCCGATCAAACGCTCGAGTGGGGCCGGGTAGAACGCGAGGGCCGAAACGTGAAGGCGGACCTCGACGCCGCGAACGCCGAGCTGGAAGCGGCCAGGCGGGAGGCGGGGCTCTCGGCGTACCGCGCCCACCTCCACCTCGGCGAGCCGTGCCCGCTGTGCGAGGGGACGGTGCGGACGCTGCCCGCCGCCCCCGCCGTGAATCTGGAGGCGCTGGAGGGGCGGGTGAAGGCCCTCGACCGCACGCTGACCGAGCGCCGCACCCGCTACCTCGAACTCAAGGCCGAACTCGCCGCCCGCAAGAAGACCATCGAGGCCAAACGCGCCGAGGTGGCCGACTGGGAGGAGGCCCTGAAACAGCGGGAGGCCGACCTGCGCCAGCTCGAGGTCAACATCTCGGGCGACCCCCACGACCTCGCCCTGCGCCTGCTCGCGGGATTGGCACGGCGGGTGCGGGCGGCGGGGGCTGATCCGGCACGGGAACGGCAACGGCTCCTCACCGAGGTCAAGACCATCCGCACCCGGTTGAGCGAGACGCAATCCGCCCTGGCCCGTGCCCAGAGTGCCCACGCGGCGGCTCAAGCAACTCTGACCTCCGCCCGCAGCGCCGCCGATGCCCGTGCCCGTGAGGCGGAGGTGGCCCAAGCCGGCCTCGACGACGCCCTCGCCAGCCTGAACCTGACTGCCGCCCAGGCCCGCGCCGCCGGTCTCCCCGAGGCGGACATCGCCGCGCTGGAGCAGGCCGCGCGCACCCACGCCGCGCAGGTCGAGCAACTGCGGGCCCGCCTCACCGAACTCGAACGGCAGCTCGGGGTGGAGCCCTTCGACCCGGCGAACCTGCGGCAGGCTGAGCGCGACCTCACCGCCACCGACGCGGCCCTGAGCAACACCCGCCAGCGCGCGGGGAGCCTCGCCGAGCAGGAACGCGGGGCCCGCGAGCGGCTGCGGCGCCGGGGCGAGATCGAGCGGGAGGCCAAGGAGGTTTCCCACGGGCTCGACACCTGGCAGACCCTGGCGAACACCCTCAAGGCCAACGAGTTCCAGCAGTACCTCCTCGCGGAGGTGGAGGCGCGGCTCCTCACCGGGGCGGGCACCCTTCTCTTCGACATCAGCGACGGGCGCTACCGCCTCGCGCTCGAAGACGGCGAGTACGTGGTGCAGGACCTGTGGAACGCAGGTGAGACGCGGGCCGTCAAGACCCTATCCGGCGGCGAGACCTTCCTCGCCAGCCTCTCGCTCGCCATCGCCCTGAGCGACTACCTCGCCGGGAACAAGATTCTGGGGGCCCTCTTCCTGGACGAGGGCTTCGGCACCCTCGACCCGCAGGCGCTGGAGGCGGTGGCGAACGCGCTGGAGAACCTGCGCACCCAGGGCCGCATGGTGGGCGTGGTGACGCACGTCGAGAGCCTGTCCGAGCGGCTGCCCAGCCGACTGATCGTCACGAAGAGCGTGGCCGGAAGCAGCGTGCAGCGGCTGGACGGGTGAGGGAGACCGTCCGCGAGGAGACGACCTGGGAGGGCCGACCCGTCCGCCTGACCTGGCTGCCCGGCTACCGGCCCCGTTCGCACGAGACGGTGACACAGGTCAGCGGCCTGTGCTTCACGGCGGGCGGGCAGATCGTCCTCGTCTCGCGGGACGGAAGGGCATGGAGTCTTCCCGGAGGCAAACCCGAGGACGGTGAGCCGTGGGAGGAGACGCTGCGGCGGGAGGTCGCGGAGGAAGCGTGCGCCGAGGTGCTGGATTGCCGATTTCTAGGAGCACAACGCGTCGAGGGGCTGACGCCTCAGCCGTACTCCCAGCTCCGCTTCCGGGCGCGGGTCGGCCTGCACCCGTTCACACCGACGATGGAAACGCAGCACCGAACGATGGTCTCGACCGAGGAGTATGCCCGCGTCCTCCCGTGGGGTGCGGGTGCCATCGGGCAGGCGCTGTTGAGACAGGCGCTCGACCCGTAACCGCCTGTGGGGGGCATCTGCGGCCACACCGAGCCCGTCAAGGTGGTCTACTGCTCCCCGTGAAGAACGCTCGCCTGTGGCTTCTGCTCGTCCCCGTCCTGCTGTCCTCATGCGTGCCGTCCACTCAGGTTTCTCTGACCGCCGACGTCCCCTCCGCCCGGGTCGTCAGCATCTCCGGCGGCTACCGGCTGTCGAGCGCCTTGGTGCCCCTGGGTGAGGTGACGGCGCAGACCCCCGACACGGCCTACGTCACCTTTCCGGAGTGCTCGACCGCCGCCGTCGCCGTGCCGGACGTTCGCCGCCTCGGCCCGGACGCAGCTCTTCAGGCGTGCCGGGCGGGAGATCAGGCCCTCACGCGGGGTCGGCAGACGGCTCTCGCCCTGGGGGCGGCGGGCCTCGTGGCCTTCAGCGTGTTCCTCGCCTGGACAATCGCGCAGGTGGGCAACACGCTTCAAGACGCGTTCACGGGCGCGCGGTAGTTGGGAACCCGGCCCCGAGCTGGCGACCCCCTCTCACCGTGGAGGAAAACACACGCGAGGAGAGGAGGACAAACGCTTAAGTGTTCTCGTCCCCGTCCGCCTGCCCGGTGCGGTCCACGGTCGCGATCACGGGAACGCTCAGGCCGGTGCCCGCGACCGTCCCGCCCGTGCCGCTCAGGCCCGTGGGCGGGATGATCCCGCTTTCCTGCGTTGCGCCTTCCCCGTCCGAGTTGCGCTCGGGGTCGCGGTTGCCGCTGTCGCGCTCGATCTCCTCGACAGACTTGCCGAGGGGGCTGGTGTCCTTGGTCATGGAAAACCTCCTGGGGGTGGCGCTCTACCCACCGTACGGGGCCGGGCTGTGAAGTTGGTGGGGCCAGGGTCAAGCACGGGCAGGGCACGGGGCAGCCGCCAACCCACCGCTCAGCGCCTCCCGCCCACCACTTCCTCCGCCTGACGGATACTCAGCACCCGGCTCGCCCCCGTGGCGTCCGTCGTCACGCCCCATAGCGCGTGCGCCACCTCCATTGTCGCCTTCTGGTGGGTGACGAGCAGGAACTGGGCCCCGCGCGCCGAGAAGCGCTCCAGAAAGGCGGTGAAGCGGCGGATGTTCGCCTCGTCCAGGGGCGCGTCCACCTCGTCCAGCACGGCGAGGGGCAGGCTGCCCGCCTCCTCCTGACCAGCACGGCCTTCTCCTCCGGCGTGGTTGAGCGCGAAGAGAAAGCCCAGGCCCGCCATCGTCCGCTCCCCGGCGGAGAGCAGGCTCATGGAACGGGTGCGCTTGCCCTTCGGCTGCACGGCGAGGCGCAACCCCGTCAGGCGCCCGGTCTCGTCATGCTCGGGTTCGAGGTCGCCCTGACCTCCCAGGAGTTCGGCGGAATAGGCGCGGAAGGCGGCGTTCACCCGGTCGAAGGCGGCGCGGGTGGCGCGGCCCTCGGTCTCCTCCAGCTCGGCGAGGTGGGCGCGCAGTTCGGCGGCGGCTCCCTCGGCGTCGCCCAGTTCGTCGCTCAGGCGCCCCAGCTCGGCGCTCTCCGCCGCGTGATCGGCCTCGGCGCGGGCGTTGACGGGGCCCAGGGAGTCGAGGTCGGCGCGGGCACGGCTGAGCTCCGCCGTCCACTCGCGGGGGGTGCCGGGTGGGCTGCACCCGTCGGGCAGGGGCTCGAGGCTGCCCTCACGGCGGGCGATCAGGAGCCGGAGGTCTTCGAGGCGGGCGCGGACCTTGTTCTGCTCGCCGATGACCGAGGTGTACGCCTGCGCCGCCGCGTCCCGTTCCCCCTCGGCGCGGGGGAGTTCGTGTTCGTCGAGGGTGCCCAGGGCCGCCTCCCGCCTCTGGACCTCGGCGGCGGCGCCGGAGAGGTGGGCTTCCTGAGCCTGGGTCGCCTCGGCATTGGCGTTCAGGCGCTCCCGCAGGTCGGCGGCGCGGGTGCGGGCGGTGCGGAAGGCTCGCCACGCCGCGTCGAGTTCGCGGGCGAGCGCGAGGGCTTCCAACGCCTGCCGCTCGTTGGCCCGCTGTTCCTCGGCCTGGGTGCGGGCTTCGAGGAGGGCGGCTTCGAGGTCGGTGGGATCGGCGAGGGGGTCGGCAGGAGGCGCGGCGGACGGCTCGGCGCTCACGTGGGCGAGCAGGCGGTCGCGGTTCGCCCCCAGGCTGCGGGCCTGGGCCTCCAGCTCGGTCACGCGCCGCTCGGCCTCGCGCTCCTCCCGGGCGGCGCGTTCGCGGGTGGCGAGGAGGGCGTCGTGCGCGTCGGCGTCTCCCGCGAGCGCGGCCTGAACCTTCTTCAACTCGGCTTGCAGGCGGGCCGTCTGCCGGTCCGTCTCCTCCAGCTCGGCGTCGATCTCCTGAAAACGTCGCTGGTCGGCGAGGACGCTGAAGCCCGCGTCGCGCAGCCGTCCCCCGGTGATCGCGCCCCCCGCCTCCAGCAGCTCCCCCTCCAGGGTGACGAGGCGCGGTCGGCCCTGGTGCGCGCGGGCGATTCGGTTGGCGGCGCGCAGGTCCTCTACGACGAGGGTGTCGGCCAGCACCGCCTCCCCGACGAGGGGCGGGTCGGCTGGGCACAGGTCGGCGAGGTTGCCGATCACGCCGGGCTCGCGCAGCAACGGCCCGTCGCGGCGGGGCCGGGCGCGGATCAGGTCGAGCGGGAGAAAGGTCGCCCGGCCCCCCACCTGCTTGAGTTCCTCAATGATCTGCCGGGCGTCCTCGCCGGAGTGGACGACGATCTGCTCCAGACGGCGGCCCAGCGCGGCGGTCACGGCGGTCTCGTACTCGGCGGGGACGGTGAGGAGGTCAGCGACCGAGCCCACGATGCCGGGGTGATCCAGCCGCAGGGCGTTGCGGGCGCCCTCGCCGTAGCGGGCGTAGGAGTTGAGGCTGCCCTCCAGCCGCTCGCGCTCGCGGCGCAGGGGCTGGGCGCTGGCGTTCAGGCGGGCGAGTTCGCCGCCCAGGTGGCGCTCATGGGCCTGGGCGTCCGAACGTCGGCCCGCCAGCGCCGCGTACTCCTCCTCAGCGTGTTGACGGGCGTGGGTCGCCGCCTCCAGACGTTCGCGGGCGGCGGCCAGGTCCTCCAGCGCAGTCTCCAGGTTCCCCTCGGCGCGTTCCAGTTCACCGCCCAGCGTGGCGCGGCTGGCGTCCACCCGGGCGGCGGCCTCGGCGGCGCGGGCGGCGGCGGCGCGGGCCCGG
>NZ_PNOR01000040.1 GCF_002869765.1 Deinococcus planocerae
AGTCGACGTGGGAGTAGTGGCGGGTGGGGGTGTTGTACTCGACGTGGGCGGTGTTGATGGTGATGCCGCGGGCCTTTTCTTCGGGGGCCTTGTCGATCTGGTCGTAGGCCAGCTTCTCGACCGTCGGGTCCGCCGCTGCCGCCGTGAAGGTGATCGCCGCGGTCAGCGTGGTCTTGCCGTGGTCGACGTGCCCGATGGTCCCCACGTTCACGTGGGGCTTCGTCCGCTCAAACGTTCCTTTTGCCATACTCGAATCCTCCTGAAAGCTGATGTCCCGGCTGCGGGACGGGCCTGAACAGCATACAAGGCTGGGCGGGTCCGACTGTGCGACTCAGACGATGCCCCCGGGCTTTCCCAGTGGACCACGCCCCCAGGGGCCTAAGGAAAAACGTGGCCTGCCGGGGAAGCGGGCCACGTTCTGGGCTGGAGCTCTTGGTCGGGATTGAACCGACGACCTCTCCCTTACCAAGGGAGTGCTCTACCACTGAGCTACAAGAGCGGGAAAAGCGGGAAACGAGACTCGAACTCGCGACATTCAGCTTGGGAAGCTGACGCTCTACCAACTGAGCTATTCCCGCGTGTGGTGGGCAGGGGCGGATTCGAACCGCCGTACACGTACGTGAACAGATTTACAGTCTGTCGCCTTTAACCACTCGGCCACCTACCCGAATTGTCCTTCGCCCGGATGCGTGGAGCCCAGATCCCGGAAGCAGTGTGGAGCCACTCAGGAGAATCGAACTCCCAACCTTCCGATTACAAGTCGGGTGCTCTACCAGTTGAGCTAGAGTGGCACCCTTCCTGACGCCGGAACACGCGGAGCAGGTCCCTGAGCACGGAAGCGGCACGCCTGAGCGCGCACTTCCGGCTGTGGATAGTAGCATCGGCCCCCGGGGGTGTCAACACGAGCCCGGCCAGGAGGCGGAGGGGCGCCCCACGCCAGGATTAACGTTTGCCCTGCCTGACCAGGGCCTCGACTCCGCCATTGCGCGCATTCGCGGGTCTGTCAGGCGGCGTAGACTGGCGGTCTTTCGGGCCCTTTCGTGGCCCTGGACCGTGTGGCTTTCCCTGCCCGCCGCCTGCCCCCCCGTCCCCCTCGCTGAGGTGAAGTCTTGGACAGTCTCCGAACCCTCTGGCCGTACCTGCGGCTCCACACGCGGCAGTACGTGATCGGACTGCTCGCCGTGATCGTCGCCAACGCCGTGAACCTCCTGCCTTACTACTTCATCCGCCTGACCATCGACGGCCTGACGGGCGCGACGGACGCCAGTCCCGGCACGGCGGGGGTGACGCTCGGGCAGGTCGGGCTTTACGCGCTCGGCATCGTGCTCGCGGCGGCCACCGCCGGGGCGCTGATGCTCGTCATGCGGCGGCAGATCGTGGTCGCCTCACGGCAGACGGAGTACGAGATTCGCCGGGACATCTACGGGAACCTCCAGACCCTCGACAAGGCGTATTACGACCGGGCGCGCACGGGCGACCTGATGAATCGCTTGACCGGGGACCTCAGCGCCGTGCGCGAGATGCTGGGCTTCGGCGCGTGGCAGATCGTGAATATCGTCTCGGGCTTCGCCACCGCCTTCGCCGTGATGTTCGGCCTGAGCTGGCAGCTCACCTTGATCGTCCTGGCCGTGCTGCCGGTCATCGTGGGCATCCTCTTTTACCTCGCCCGGCAGATCAACAAACGCCACACCCTCGTGCAGGAGCAGAACAGCCTGATCGCTGCCAAGGCGCAGGAGAACTTCAGCGGCGCGCGCGTCGTGAAGGGCTACGCCATCGAGGACCGCGAGGTCGCCGACTACCGGGCGATGAACCTCGAACTCCTGCGGCGCAACATCTCCCTGGCGAAGGTGGACGGCCCCCTGCGCGCCTTCATGAGCCTGCTGATCGGCTTCGCCTTCGCGCTGATCCTGCTCGTCGGCGGGCGGCTGATCCTGAGTCCGGCGGAGGGCGGGAGCTTTACGGTCGGCATGTTCGTGCAGTTCGTGGGCACGCTGGAGCGGCTGACGTGGCCCATGCTGATGGTGGGGTGGATCACCGGCGTGACCCAGCGCGGGCTGGCCTCCTGGCTGCGGCTGCGTGAACTGTTGGAAGCCCGGCCCAAGGTGTACGACGAGCGGGGCCGCACCGAGACGGGCATCCGCACCCTGCGCGGCGACGTGGGCTTCGAGAACGTGTCGCTGCGCTACGGCGACCGCACGGTCCTCGACCGGGTGAACCTGCACATCCCCGCCGGGACCTTCGTGGGGATCACCGGGCCAACCGGAAGCGGCAAGACGGTCCTCGCGGGGCTGATCACCCGCAGCATGGACCCCGCGGACGGGGTGGTGCGCCTCGACGGGCACGACGTGCGGACGATTCCGCTGCGCACCCTGCGCGAGAACATCGCGGTCGTGCCGCAAGAACCCTTCCTCTTCAGCGACACCATCGCCAACAACATCGGCTTCGGGCTGGAGGGACGTGACCTGCCGGCCATCCCGACCGGCGTGAGCGTGGTGACGACCCCGCCGCCCCCCGAACTGCCCCAGCAGCCCGACCTGGACCGGGTGCGGGAGGCGGCGCGGCTCGCCGGTCTGGCCGGGGACGTGGAGGGCTTCCCGCAGGGGTACGACACGATGCTCGGCGAGCGCGGCGTGACCCTCAGCGGCGGGCAGCGCCAGCGCACGGCTATCGCCCGCGCCATCGTGCGCGAGCCCCGCATCCTGATCCTCGACGACAGCCTCTCGGCGGTGGACACCGAGACCGAGCGGCGCATCCTCGACGGGCTGCGGGAGGTCAGCCGGGGGCGCACCGTCCTCCTGATCGGGCACCGGGTGAGCACCCTGCGGCACGCGGACCAGATCGTGGTGCTCGACGAGGGCCGGGTCGTCGAGCAGGGCACGCACGACGACCTCCTCGCCCGGGGCGGCCACTACGCCGAACTCGAACGCCTCCAGCGCCTCGCCTCCGACCTCGACGCCGAAGACCAACCTATCCGTGACCCGGAGGTGGCCGCCGCCGACCTCGAACGCCAGCCGCAGGAGGCCGTGAAGTGACCCAGCCCGACACCCTCGACGTGACCCAGAAGGGCTTCGACGCGCGGCTCACCCGCCGCATCTTCGTGTACCTGAGGCCCTACGTGGGGCTGGTGGTCCTCGGCGTCGTGCTCGCCCTCCTGATCGCCGTCGCGCAGCCCCTCTTCGGCCTGATCCAGCGCCACGCCATCGACGCCTACCTGCTGCCCTTCGAGCGGGACCGCACCGTCAACGCGGACGCGCTCTACCGGGGCCTCACGCTCGCCGCCCTGGGGTACATGGCCCTCAAGGTGGTGGAGTTCGTCCTCCAGTACGGCTTCACGCTCGCCATCGGGTATCTCGGGCAGAACGTGCTGCGCGACATCCGGGCGGACGTGTTCGGCAAGCTCCAGCGGCTGCACCTCGCCTACTTCGACCAGAATCCGGTCGGGCGGCTGATCACCCGCGTGACGAGCGACGTGGACGCGATCAACCAGTTCATCACGGGCGGGCTCGTCAGCCTGATCCAGAGTGCCTTCCTGATCACGGCGTACGTGGTGATCATGCTGCGGGTGAACTGGCAGCTCGCGCTGATCTCCTTCGCGGTGCTGCCGGTGCTGTACTTCGCCACCAACTTCTTCCGCACCCGGCTGCGCGACGCCTTCCGTGCCACCCGCGCCCAGCAGGCCTTCGTGAACACCCGCCTGAATGAGAACATTACCGGGATGCTGACGGTCCAGCTCTTCGGGCGGGAGGCGAGGACCGCCCTCGACTTCGATCACGCGAACCGGGCGCTGCTGACCGCGAACGTGAACAGCGTGCGGTGGTTTTCGCTGTTCATGCCGACGGTCGCGGTGCTGGGGCAGGTCGCCGTCGCGCTCGTGCTGTACTTCGCGGCGCGGCAGATTCTGGGGGCCGAGACTCTGGGCGGGGCGGTGGCGGGCGCGGTTACGGTGGGCACCCTCTTCGCCTTCGTGCAGTGGACGCAGCAACTCTTCCAGCCTATCCAGGACCTCGCGGACGTGTTCAACAACCTCCAGGCGGCGATGGCGAGCAGCGAGCGCATTTTCGGGGTCCTCGACACGGAAGAGGAGATCACCGACCAGCCGGACGCGAAGAGGCTGGGGAACTTCGAGGGCCGGGTGGCCTTCGAGGGCGTGTGGTTCGCCTACGACCAGGCGGTCACGAGGGACACGCCCGACAGCGACGACCGCTGGATTCTGCGCGGCATCGACCTCCACATCCAGCCCGGCGAGAGCGTGGCCCTCGTCGGCGCGACGGGCGCGGGCAAGACGAGCGTGACGGCCCTCGTGAGCCGCTTCTACGACGTGCAGC
Source organism: Deinococcus planocerae (assembly GCF_002869765.1). Lineage (NCBI taxonomy): Bacteria > Thermotogati > Deinococcota > Deinococci > Deinococcales > Deinococcaceae > Deinococcus > Deinococcus planocerae. Next base: position 4,326 of record NZ_PNOR01000040.1, read on the forward strand.
GCGGGGCGGTGAAGGTGGACGGGACCGACGTGCGGGGCCTCGCGCAGCACGACCTGCGCAAGCACGTCGGCGTCGTCTTGCAGGACGTGTTTCTCTTCGCGGGGACCATCGAGAGCAACCTGACGCTGGGCAACGCCGACATTCCCCACGGGCGGGTGGTGGAGGCGTGCAAGTACGTCGGCGTGCACGACTACATCGTCTCGTTGCCGGAAGGGTACGACACCGAGGTCCGCGAGCGCGGCGCGACCCTCTCGACCGGGCAAAAGCAGCTCCTCGCCTTCGCGCGGGCGCTGATCCAGAACCCCGACATCCTGCTCGTGCTCGACGAGGCGACCGCGAACGTGGACACCGAGGCCGAGCTGCGCATCCAGCAGGCCCTCCAGAAGGTGATGCTGGGCCGCACGAGCATCATCATCGCCCACCGCTTATCGACCATCGAGCACTGCGACCGCATCGTCGTGATGCGCCGGGGCAAGATCGTGGAACAGGGAAGTCACCGCGAATTGCTCGCCCGGGGCGGGTACTACGCGCGACTCCACAGGTTGCAATACGCGCAGGGAGACGCGGCGGACTGAGGCGCCAGGGAGAAAGCAGAAGGTGAGGGACGGTGGGGGAGACCTCGCTGCCCCTGTTCCTGTGGTGAACCATGACCGTCCGCTGACACGCCAGTGACGCCCGCCTGACAGTCCCCCCCGACACTGGCGGCATGAAGACTTTCCTCCTGGGCCTCGCCCTGGTGACGACCGGAAGTGCCGCCGCGCAGACCGCCCTCACGGGCGCGGGCGCGAGCTTCCCCTATCCGCTGTACTCCAAGATGTTCGCCGAGTACAGGGAAACCACCGGCGTCACCGTCAACTACCAGTCGGTCGGCAGCGGAGCGGGGCAAAAGCAGATCGTCGAGCGCACCGTGGACTTCGCGGGCTCGGACAACCCCATGAGCGACGAGGCGATGAGGGCCGCGCCAGCCAAACTTCTCCATATCCCCACCGCCATCGGCGCGGTCGTGCCCGCCTACAACGTTCCCGGCGTGACCCAGCCGCTGAGGTTCACGGGGCGGGTCCTGGCCGACATCTACCTCGGCAAGATCAGGACCTGGAACGACAGGGCCATCACGGCGCTCAACCCCGGCGTGACCATCCCGCCCCTGCCCGTCACCGTGGCGCGGCGCAGCGACGGCTCGGGCACGACGTACGTGTTCTCGGATTACCTCGGCAAGGTCAGCCCTGAGTGGAAGAGCAAGGTCGGCGTGGGCAACTCCCTTCAGTGGCCGGTGGGCACCGGGGCGCGCGGGAACGACGGGGTGGCGGGCGTGGTCAAGAGCACGCCGGGCGCCATCGGGTACGTCGAACTGGTGTACGCCAAGCAGAACAAGCTCCCGTACGGCAGCGTGCAAAACCGCGCCGGAAATTTTGTGCTCGCCGACAACGGTCCAGCCGCCGCCGCCGCGCAGGGCGTGGTGATCCCGGCGGACACCCGCGTGAGCCTGACGAACAGCGCGAACGCGGCGGCCTATCCCATCACCAGCTTCACCTACGTGATCTTCTACCAGGACCAGAAGTACGGCAACCGCAGCGAGGCGCAGGGCCGGGCGCTCAAGAACCTGCTCGGCTGGATGACGACCACCGGGCAGCAGTACAACGAGGCGCTCGACTACGCGCGGCTGCCCGCCAACGTGTCGAGCAAGGTCAGGGGCCTCCTGAACTCGATGACCTACGGCGGCAAAAAGCTCTGAACGCAAGACCTCCACGCGGGCGGCCCGGAGGGTGGGGCCGCCCATGCCCTTGAGGGCGCCCGCCCGGCTCCTGGCCGCCTGACCTCGGGCTGACACCCGGCGTGTGAACTGAGGCTCGCCCGCCTGCGCGAGGTCAACCCCACCATGAGTGAATCTGCCCGCCGACCATCCGTCCGCCCGGCCCGGAGCGCCGCCCTCTCCAGCGGGGGCGACCGCGTGTTCCGGGGATTGATCCTGGCGCTCGCCTCCGTCATCGCGCTCGTCTTCGTGCTCAGCGTCTACCAGCTTGCCCGGGAGTCGTGGCCCGCCCTCCAGACCTTCGGGTGGCGCTTTTTCACCGAGCGCACCTGGAACCCGGTCGAGGGGGCCTTTGGTGCCGTCAGCATGATCGTCGGCACGCTCGTCACCAGCCTCGCGGCCCTCGCCATCAGCGTTCCCCTGGCGGTGGCCAGCGCCCTGTTCGTGGCCGAGTACGCGCCGAAGTGGCTGGCGCAGCCCGTGGGCTACCTGATCGAGCTGCTCGCCGCCGTGCCCAGCGTGGTGTACGGGCTGTGGGCGCTCTTCGTCATCGCGCCGGTCCTGGGCCGCTGGCAGACCGCCTACTTCCTCGACCCGGCGAACCTGCCCACGATCACCCGCTGCAACGAGCTGTGGGCGCAGGGCCAGACGACCCTCCAGTGCTTCTTCGTGCCGCCGGGTGCGGGGGGACGCGGGCTGGCGCTCGCCATCATCATCCTGACCGTGATGATCTTGCCGTACACCGCCAGCGTGGCGCGCGACGTGATCCGGCTCGTCCCCGCCGATCAGCGGGAGGCGATGTACGCGCTCGGGGCGACGAAATGGGAGGTCATCTCGCGCGCCATCTTGCCCTACGCCCGCGCCGGGATTCTGGGCGGCGTGATCCTCGCGCTGGGCCGGGCGCTGGGTGAGACGCTGGCGGTGGCGATGGTGATCGGGGACAGCCAGGAGGTCATCAGGAGCCTGTGGGGCGGCGCGAGCACGATGGCCTCCGTGATCGCCAACCAGTTCGGCGACGCGCAGGAGCGGCTGCACCGTTCGAGCGTGGTGGCGCTGGGATTGACCCTCTTCTTCCTGAGCGTGGTCGTGAACTTCGCCGCCCGCCTCATCATCGCGCGCCTGACGCCCAAGGGCATCCAGTGATGCGGGCCGCGACGGCGACCCCCGCCCGTCCCCGCGCCCGGCTCAGCCCGGCCCGGCGGGTGAAGAACCTCCTGATGGGCGCCCTGATCCTGCTCGCCACGGTGATTGTCGTGGCGCCCCTGATCCTGATCTTCGTGTACCTGCTGCGCGAGGGGCTGGGGGCGATGAACCTGGCGTTCTTCACCCGCACGCCCGCGCCGGAGGGCGAGGCAGGAGGCGGCCTCCTGAACGCGATCACCGGCAGCCTGATGATGCTGGCGATGGCGAGCGTGATCGGTGTGGGGGTCGGCGTGGCGGGGGGCATCTTCCTCGCCGAGTACCCGCGTCACCCGCTGATGCCGACCATCCGGATGCTCAGCGACGTGCTCGCCGGGATTCCCGCCATCGTGATGGGGCTGGTCGCCTACGGATTGATCGTGCTCGCCTTCGGTTTCTCGGGGATTGCCGGGGCGCTGGCCCTGGGCTTCCTGATGATTCCCATCGTCGTGCGGACGACCGAGGAGGTGCTCAAGCTCGTGCCCCTCACCGTGCGGGAAGCCGGGCTGGCGCTGGGGTTGCCCCAGTGGCTCGTCATCCTGCGAATCGTGCTGCCCGCCGCCGCCGGGGGGATCGTCACGGGCGTGATGCTGGCCCTGGCCCGCGTCGCCGGGGAGGCCGCACCGCTGCTGTTCACCGCCTTCGGCAACGTCAGCGTCAACCTCGACCCCACCAAACCGATGAGCGCGCTGCCCCTGGAAATCTACCGGGGCGCCACGAGCGCCTACGACGAGAACCAGCGCCTCGCCAAGGCCGGTGCGCTCCTCCTCATCACCCTGATCTTCCTCACCAGCCTGCTGGCCCGCTGGGCGAGCCGACGCCGGTAGGGAGGCCTCAGCCGTCAGCATCAGGAGTTCGTTTCTGCTGAACGCTGACGGCTGATGGCCCGAAGTCCCCACCCTTCAAGGAGCCCTTGAACCCATGTCCCTCCTTCTCAGCGCGCAAGACGTGAGCATCTACTACGGCGACAAACAGGCCGTGCGGGGCGTCCACCTCGACGTTCAGCGCGGCACCGTGAACGCCCTGATCGGCCCGAGCGGCTGCGGCAAGACGACCTTTCTGCGGGCGATCAACCGGATGCACGACCTGACGCCCGGGGCGCGCGTGACTGGGCAGATCACCCTCGACGGCGAGGACGTGTACGGGCCCGGCGTGGACCCGGTGACCATGCGCCGCCGGGTCGGCATGGTGTTCCAGAAGCCCAACCCCTTTCCCACCATGAGCGTGCTCGACAACGTGCTGAGCGGCCTCAAGCTCGCAGGCGTGCGCGACAAGGGGCGGCTGATGGAGGTCGCCGAACGCTCGCTGCGGGGGGCGGCGCTCTGGGAGGAGGTCAAAGACCGCCTGAAGATGCCCGCGACCGGCCTGTCCGGCGGTCAACAGCAGCGGCTGTGCATCGCGCGGGCGCTGGCGGTCGAGCCCGAAATCCTGCTGATGGACGAGCCGACCTCGGCGCTCGACCCGGCGAGCACGGCGAAGATCGAGGACCTGATGACGGACCTCAAAAAGGTCACGACCATCATCATCGTGACCCACAACATGCACCAGGCGGCGCGGGTGTCGGACACGACCTCATTTTTCCTCAACGGCGACCTCGTGGAGCACGGCGTGACGAGTCAGGTCTTCACCTCCCCGCGCGACGACCGGACGGAAGCCTACGTGACCGGGCGCTTCGGCTAAGCGTTTCCTCGCGGTCCCTGCGTCCCCCGCCATCCGCGCGGGGGTTGCCTGCGCCCTCACGGGACCTGACCCCGCCCTCACAAGGGGCTACCATACTCCCGGGGATGACGAACGGCGAGGCGAGCACGGCGCACCTGACGGCGCGGTTCCTGCGGATGCTCAGCATCGCGCTGGAGGAACTCGACGCCGTGCGGGACGCCTCCGGGCGGGCGGAGTACGCGGGGCTCGCCGCCCGCGCGGGGGAACTGGAGCGCGAGACCGACCTGTTGGAGCGCGAGATCGAAGACGCCTGCCTCGCCGCCTTCGCGCAGCCGCTCACGCCGGAGGAACTCGCCTTCCACCTGATGGTCTTTCGCAGCCTGACCAACCTGGAGCGGGTCGGAGACTACGCCCTGCGGGTGGCGCGCGACCTCGAACACCTCGCTCCCCGCACCCGCAGCGCCACCTTGCAGGACGTGCTTCCGCTCGTGAATCTGCTCGTCACGATGGTCGAGCGCCTCGCCTACGCCTTCGCCGAGCGCGACGTGGAGGCCGCCCGCGAGGTGATGCGCCTCGACGCCGAGGAGGTGGACGCCCTGTACGAGCAGATGACCCGCGCGAGCGTGACCCGGTTGCTGGAGCGTCCCGATGACACGGAGGTCGCCCTCACCGCCGGACGGATGGCCCGCAGCCTGGAGCGGCTGGGCGACCACCTCGTCAACGTGGCCGAGCGGCTGGAGGCGCTGGTGCTGCGCGGCGGGGTCCGGGTCGAGGAGATGCGGGCGGGCTGAGGCGAGGTCCAGGCGGCGGGGGCCCGTCGTACACTGCCCCCCCTGACCACTCTGCACCCTCGGGCGGACGAGCTGCCGCGCTGGCGCACCGACGATCTGTACGCGGGCCTGAACGACCCCCGCCTCACCGCCGACCTCGCGGAGCTGCGTGCCCGGGTGGCGGCGCTGGAGACCACCTTCGACGAGCTGGGCGTGCGCAAGGGCGGCTCCGTGGCGACGCCGGAGGCGGTGGAGCGGGTGCTCGGCGGGCTCAACGAGGTCGGCGCGCTCGTCTCTCGCCTGCGCGGTTTCATCGCCGCCTTCGTGACGACCGACAGCCGCGACTCGCTGGCCCAGGAGCGCATGGGCGACCTCACCACCCTGAGCCTGCCGCTCGGCCCCCTGCGCTCGCGCCTGACCGCCTGGCTGGGCGAGGGGGACGTGGAGGCGCTGCTCGCCGCGTCCGACGTGGCCCGCGAGCACGAGCACCTGATCCGCCGCAGCGTGGAGTACGCCCGCCACCAGATGAGCCCGCAGGAGGAAGACCTCGCCGCCCGGCTGCGGCCCAGCGGGGCGGGGGGCTGGGCCAAGCTCCACGGCAACGTGACGAGCCAGCCCACGGGGGAATACCGGGGGCAGAAGTTGCCCGTCACCGCCCTGCGCGCCCTCGCCACCGACCCCGACGAGGGGGTGCGCAAAGGTGCCTTCGACGCCGAACTCGTGGTCTGGCAGGACGCCGAGGTCGTCCTCGCCGCCGCCATGAACGGGGTCAAGGGGGAGGAGGGGACCCTCGCCGCCCGCCGGGGTTTTCCGGACACCGTGGCGCCCAGCCTGCTCACGCACGGCATCGACCGCGAGACGCTGGAGGCGATGCAGGGGGCGGTCGTGCGTTCCCTGCCCGACTTCCGCCGCTACTTCGCCGCCAAGGCCCGCGCGCTCGGCAAGGGGAAGCTCGACTGGTGGGACCTTTTCGCCCCGGTGGGCCGCTCCGAGACCGAGTGGACGTACGGGACGGGCCCGCGCTTCGTGGAGGCGCAGTTCCGCTCGTATTCGGGGAAGCTCGGCGATTTCGCGGCCCGCGCCTTCCGGGAGGACTGGATCGACGCGGGCCCGCGCGAGGGCAAGCGCGGCGGGGCGTTTTGCATGTCCTGGGAGGGGGACGCCAGCCGCATTCTGATGAACCACGACCCCAGCCTCGACAGCGTTTCGACCCTCGCCCACGAACTCGGGCACGGCTACCACAACCTGCTCAAGTCCGTCCGCACGCCCCTGCAACGCGAGACGCCGATGACCCTCGCGGAGACGGCGAGCATCTTCTGTGAGACGATCATCCAGAACGCCGCGCTGGAGCGGGCGACGGGCGAGGAGCGGCTCTACGTCCTCGAAACCCAGCTTCTCGGCCACGCGCAGGTCGTGGTGGACATCCACTCGCGCTTCCTCTTCGAGCGGGCGGTGTTCGAGAAGCGGGCGGAGCGCGACCTCACCCCGGGCGAGCTGGGCGACCTGATGACCTGGGCGCAGCGGGAGACCTACGGGGACGCGCTGGCGACCCTCCACCCCTATATGTGGGCCGTCAAGCCGCACTACTACAGCCTCGCCTACTACAACTACCCGTACACCTTCGGCCTGCTCTTCGGCCTCGGCCTCTACGCCCAGTACGTGCAGGCGAAGGTGCAGGGACGGGAGGCCGACTTCCAGGCCCGCTACGACGACCTCCTCGCCAGCACCGGCCTCGCCGACGCCCGCACCCTCGCCGCCCGCTTCGGCATCGACCTCCACGCGCCGGACTTCTGGGAGGGGAGCCTGGACGTGATCCGGGGGCAGATCGCGGCGTATGAGGAGGCGACGGGCTGAGGAATGGGGAGTGGTCGCTGGGAAGTGGTGAGTGGGTTGGGAAATGAATAAAAGGGGAGGAGGTGGACGCAGCCAGAGCGGCGTCCACCTCCTCTTTTCCCACTGACCACTCCCCACTTACCGCACCTTCACCTCGGTGTCGAGCCACGTCAGCACCCGCTCGCGCCCGAAGGGCCAGACCTCCAGGCTGACGGCGCGGGCGGCCTCGCGGACGAACTCGGGGAGGGGACCCGTCCGGGCGGGCGTGACGTTCCAGGCGGGAGCGTCCTCTGGGAGACCGGCGAGTTCGCGCGCCCGCTCGATCCCGGTGTGGAGGTCGCCCAGCTCATCCACCAGGCCGAGGTTCAGGGCGTCCACGCCGCTCCAGATGCGGCCCCGCCCGATCTCGTTCACGCGCTCGGGGGAGAGGTGGCGGCCCTGGGCCACCCGGCTCACGAAGCGGTCGTAGACCTCCCCAATCCCGCGCTCGATCAGCGCCCGCTCGTCCTCGCTGTAGGGGCGGGCGGCGCTGTACATCAGGGCCCGCTCACGCCCCACGGGCTCGGGCCGGAAGCCCTGGCGCGCGTTGAATTCGCGCAGCACGGGCTTGCCGCTCACCACGCCGATGCTGCCCGTCAGGGTGTAGGGGCTGGCAACCACCCGTTTGGCGTGGGTGAGGACGTAGTAGCCGCCGCTCGCCGCGTACTCGCCCATCACGGCGACGACGGGCTTTTCGGAGGTGGCGACCTCCCGCCAGATCAGGTCGGACGCCAGCGCCGAGCCGCCCCCGCTGTCCACGTACAAGACGATGGCCTTGGTCTTGTCGTCCTTCTTGGCCCGCCGAAGAGAGGCGACCACCGTGTCCGACCCCGCCATCGGGCCGCCGAGGAGCGGCAGCGGCAGCGAGTTGTTGCGGCTCTTGCCCGTGACGATGGCGCCGATCACCGGGACGACGGCGACCCGCCCCGCCTTCGCGCCCCCCTGTCCCGACGGCATCAGCAGGTCGAGCACCGCCGCCAGGGGCCGGGTGCCGGGGCCGACGAGTTCGTCCTCGTAGGCGACGCCCGTGATCAGGCCCGCCTCCAGGGCGGCGCGGGCGCTCGTCAGGTCGCCGCTCAGCCACGCGCGGGCCGCGTCCTCGCTCACCCCCCGCGCGGCGGCGAGGTCGCGCGCCCAGGCGGTCTCCAGCCCGGCGAGGTAGGCCGAGAGCTGCTCGCGGTTGGCGTCGTCCATCGCCTCCTGGGAAAAGCGGGTCAGGGCCGCCTTGTACTCGCGGATGCGCAGGTTCTCGAACTCGATGCCGTGCTTTTTCAGGAAGGCGCCCAGGAAGGTCGGCTCGACCGCGAAACCCGGCACCATCACGTCCGCCGACTCGGGCGCCACGACCTCGCGCGCCCCGCTCGCCGCGATCAGCGCCGTCATCGTGAGCTGCGGGAGGTAGGCGACCACCCGCTTGTCCCCGGCCAGACGTGAGAGGATGCCCCGCACCGCGTGCGCCGTCGCCGGGGGCGCCGTGAATTCGGAGAAGCGGACGAGGACCCCGTGGAGCCAGTCGGCGTCCCGCAACCGCTCCACGCGGGCCCCCAGGGCCTCCAGCGTCTCCTCGCGGCTCAGCAGCGCCTGGATGGGGTTGGCGGGCTGCCGGGCGGGGTAGGGGCCGGTCAGGTCGAGGATCACCCAGGTCGGGCGGCTCACCCCCTTGGGGAGCTTCTCGGCGGCCTTGGACAGGAAGGGGATATTGAGGGGAGACATACCCCCTACGGTACGCCCCCGGCATGAGGAGGGTTCCGCCGCGCGCCTAAACGCGCCCCCATCGCCTCCGCCCGCGAGGTCAGGAGGGCCGCCGCCCCCGGGGAGAGACGCGCCCGCGCCGAGTCCCCGAAGAGGGCCAGCCAGCGCGCGAGGTGGGGGCCCCGGAGGCCCAGCCCCGCGTGGACCTCGTTCAGATTGCCGCGCCACACGGCCCCACCGCCCAGCATCGTCACCCAGAAGGCCGTCACGCGCCCCAGATGGGCCTCCCAGTCCTCCACGTGCGCCACGAAGACCGGGCCGAGGAGATCGTCCGCCCGCGCCCGCGCATAGAAGTCGGAGAGCAGGGCCCGCAGCGCCTCCTCCCCGCCGACCTCCTCCAGGGGCGATCCCGGAGAACCCGGCGCAGCCCCACCCAACCCAGCCAGGAACGCGTCCCGCACGTCTTCCGGCAACGTCACCCCGGCCCAGGCGGTCACGTTGCTCACCCGCCACAGCAGCGGAACCTCGCCTGCCCACCGCTCCACGGCGGCACCCCGGGGAGACTCGGCCCACTCGGAGGCGAGGAGAGGGGCCGCGCCTCCGGGCTCACCCGCCCTGACCCGCGCCCCCAGCGCCCGCCCGGCGAGCGCCGCGCCCGTGCCCCAGGCGAGCACCGGCACACCGCGCCGCACCGCCCCCGACACCAGGGTCAGCAGGGCCCAGCGGTCGGGCCGCTCCCGCACGTCCGCCACGGGCCCGCCGTCATGGGGCACGAGGAGGCCGGAGGCGGTGGGCAGGGCGTCCGGGGTGGCGGCCCGCGCGCCCTCCCACCCGGGCAGGGGGGCGGTGGTCAGCAGCGGGCCGCGCGTCACCCCCCAAGGATAAGGCCCGCCTCACGGCGGGGCGGGCCTGGAGGGCGGGGGAGGGCTCAGTTCACCGAGCGCAGGTAGGTGTAGATGTTGAGCACGTCCTCGTCGCTGAGCTGCTCCTCGGTGAAGCGGGGCATCACGGCGCCGAGTTCGTGATCCGGCGCGTGGCCCTCGCGCAGGGCGGCCTCGAACTGCGCCAGTTGCCAGTTGCGGGGGCCCTCGTCGGCCACGAGGTTCGGGCCGATGCCGCCTTGGCCCTGCTGACCGTGGCACCCGGCGCACGAGGACACGAACTTCGCCTGACCGTCGGCGGTGTTCCCGGTGATCGCGTTGGCGACCTCGGCGGCCTTGGCGTCGCTCGTCGCCGGGTCGGCGGCCATGCCCCGTTCGACGTTGGACGCGCCCGTCTGCCCGAGCTGGGTGGTCTCGTCGCTCTGCGCGGCGCTGGGAGAGGGCGCGTCGGCCCCGGTGCCCTGGCCGTCTTCCGGGCTCACCCCGGCGGCGGGGGCCTGATTCTCGGAGACCCCGGGCGCCGAGCCGCTCTCGGCGTTGCCCGCCGCCGAGGTCGCGGCGCCCTCGCCGGGGCTCGCCTCCTCGGCTTCCCCGGCCCCGCCGTCTTGCGCGTCACCCTCCTGGGCCTCGCCCGTCTGCGTGCCGGTGTTCGACTCGCTGCCCTCGACGGGAAGCGCGCCGTTCTCGCCCGACTGGGTGCCGCCCGCCTGGTCTTGCATCACGTCGCCGAGCGCGCCGCCCGCCCCTGCGGGCCCGGTGGCCGCCTCGCGCGGGGACGGCGCCTCCTCGCTCACGACCTTCCCGGTGGTGGGGTCCCCGCCCTCGGGCGTCTCCCCCTCGGCGAGCTTCCCGGCGGCCCCCACCCCCTCCTCGTGGTGGGGGGTGGTCGCGATGCGGTATCCGGCAAACGAGCCGCCCAGCGTGAGCGCCAGCAGCAGCGTCATGGTGACGGCGAAGGTGTTCTTCATAGCGCCTCACCCTACCACACGGTCAGGGGTCGTTTGACCGCGCTGGGTACAGTTCAAAGGCCATTCGGTCCTCCCGAAAACGTGTCCTGCAAGGCAAAGATGGCGCGGCGTCCCTGGGCGGCCTCGGGTCACCCCGGCGCCTGTTCACCTCCCCCCGGGACCGCTACCCTGCCCCCATGCGCCTCGCCTCCCTGACCGCCAGCAACTCGGACATCCTCGCCGCGCTGGGGGTGGCGGGCCGGGTGGTCGCCGTGGATCACCACAGCGACGCGCCGGGTCTGGAAGGCGCCGTCCGCGTGGGCCCCGACCTGAACATCGACGTGGGGGCGGTGTGCTCAGCCCGGCCCGACCTCGTGCTGGCGAGCCTGAGCGTGCCCGGCATGGAGCGGGTGGTGGACGGATTGCGCGCGGCGGGCCTGCCCACCCTGGTTCTCGATCCCGTGAGCGTGGAGGATACCCTGCGCGACATCCGCGAGATCGGCGCGGCGGTCGGCCTGCCGGAGAGGGGAGACTCCCTCGCCGCCCGGCTGGAGGCGGAGCTGGGCGCCCTCGCCCGGCCTTTTCCCCGCCCGCCGCGCGTGCTCGTCGAATGGTGGCCGAGGCCGATCATCGCGGCGACGCGCGACTCGTGGGTCACGGGGCTGCTGGAAACGCTGGGGGCGGTGAACGCCCTCGGCGACCGGGCGGGCCGCAGCTCCCCCCTCACCCTGGAGGAGGTCCGCGCCGCCCGCCCCGACCTGATCGTGTGCTCGTGGTGCGGGGCGAAGAGGCTGCGGCCCGAGGTGATCGAGGCGCGTGGACTCGGCGTGCCGGTCGTGTGCGTGCCCGAGAGCGGGCTGGGTCGTCCCGGTCCCCGGCTGATCGAGGGGGCGCGGGCGATCTCGGCGGCGCTGGTGGGGCTTCCGGTGGCCTAACCCTCCCACCCCAGCAGGGCGCGCAGGCCCCGCAGGCACTCGGCCCGGTAGGCGGCGAGGTCGGGCTCCGGGTCGGCGAGGAAGCGCACGCTCAGCCCCTCGACGAGAGCGCGCAGGAGCCTGGCCCGCTCGGGGGCGCCCGCCTCGCCCGCCAGCCGCGCGAGTTCGAGGTCGAGGGCCAGCGTCTCGCGCTGGAAGTCGCGCTGCACGGCCATCAGCGCCGGGTCGCGGGTGGCGGCGGCGAGGAAGTCGAGGGACACCGTGTAAAAGCGCCGGGTGTTCTCCACCCCGTAGAACTGGTTCTCGACATAGGCGCGCAGCTTCTCGTCCGGGGTGGCGGCCTGCCGCAGGGCCCGCCGGGTGGCGACCGTGATCGTGCGGGTGAACCTGCGCATCACCGCCGCGAGCAATCCGGCCCGGCTGCCGAAGTGGTAGGCGAGCGTGCCCTTGCTGACCCCCGCGTGCCCGGCGATGTCGGCGAGGGTCACGCCCGCGTAGCCCCGCTCGTACAGGGCGAGGTAGGCCGCCTTCTCCAGCGCCGCGCGCCGGGCCCGGTCCTGAATGGGGTTGACGCTGCGGGCCATAGGGCAGAGCGTAGCAAGTCCGCCGCCGCGCTCCTCTGCCCTCGGTTCGCCCTCAGTTCGCCAGATACCGCAGGAACTCGCGCATCTCGTTCACGCACGTGCTCGCCTCGTGCTGGGCGCTGCTGCCCGTCACGGTGCGCAGCAGGCCCGAGTCGCTGACGTAGAGCTGGCTGATCCGGTAGGCCACCCCCGCGTCCTCGTAGGTGTAGGCGGCGAGGACGGCCCAGCCCCCCGCCCGCCCGACGGGCTGCGTCACGACCTCGCGCACGTCGCCCTTGCCCAGCGAGGTCTGGAGGCGTTTGGCGAAGGTGAGCGCCTGATCCTGCGTCACGAAGGTGGGAAAGGCCTGCCCGTGCCGCTCCTCGCGCAGCAGGCATGCGCCCGCCGGGTCGGTCCAGACGTTCGCGTTGCCGTTCACGGGCGTCCAGCCGCTCAGCGGCACGATCAGGGCCTGTGCGGGGCAGGCGAACAGCGCCCCCAGCAGGCCGAGGCGAAGGGCGGCGTGTCGAGCGGAGCGGGGAAACGGGGCACGCATCCCGGAAACTGTATCAGCGCCCGCCCGGCGTGGATGACAGCTCTCTCATCGAGCCGAATCGAAGGCGTCCAGCCGCGCCCGGAGTCCGGCCTTCACCCCCGGCCACTCGCCGCTGAGCACGCTGAACATCACGCTGTCGCGGGCGTAACCGCCCGGGCGTACCTGGAACTGCCGCAGGGTCCCTTCGCGCACCGCGCCGAGCTTTTCCACCGCGCGCAGGCTGCGGGCGTTGCGGGCGTCCACCTTGAAGTGGACCCGGTTCGCGCCGAGCACCTCGAAGGCGCGGGTCATCAAGAGGAGCTTGCCCTCCGGGTTCGCGGCGGTGCCCTGCGCGGCGGGCACGAGCATGGTGCCGATCTCCGCCCAGCGGTCGGCGGGCCGGACCTCGCTGTAGCTGATGCGGCCCACGGCCCGCCCGCCCACGAGGACGGCCCAGTTCACCCGGCCCGGCAGGGTGTTCAGCCGCGTGATGTACGCCGCCCAACCCTGGGCCGTGCGCTCCTCCGGCCCGCCCCGCGCCAGCAGGGCGTAGGTGTCCTCGTCCGCCCCCGCGTGCAGGTCTGCGGCGTGCTCCTCCCCCAGCGGCACGAGGAGGATGTGCCGGCCCGTCAGCGTCACGCGCTCCAGCCACGCGGCGGGCGGGGCGGGCGGCAGGGGACTCTGCTCACGTGTCACCCCTCCACCGTAGCCCGACTCGCGGCAAAAGCAAACGCCCCGCCGGGGAGGGGGCAGGGCGCTCAGGAACAGGGGTGGCGGTCTACCGCGGGGGGGGAGCGGCCCCGTCCACGTCGTCGTCCCGGCGCGGGGGGAAGGCGGGGGGCTGGCTCACCCGCTGGCGCCCGCTCAGGGCCCGGCCCAGCGTCACCTCGTCGGCGTACTCCAGCGCGCCGCCCACCGGCAGCCCGTAGGCGATGCGGCTCACCACGGCGCCGAGCGGTTCGAGCAGCCGCTGGAGGTAGAGCGCGGTCGCGTCCCCCTCTACGGTCGTGCCCGTCGCCAGGATGACCTCCATGCCCTCACGCACCCGCGGCAGCAGCGGGCGGATGTGCAGCTTCTCGGGGCCCACCCCGTTCATCGGGCTCAGAACGCCGTGCAGCACGTGGTAGAGCCCCCGGTACTCGCCGCTGCGCTCGATGGCGATCACGTCCCCGGGCTCCTCCACCACGCAGATCGTCGCCTGGTCGCGGGCGGCGTCGCTGCACACGTCGCACAGCTCCGCGTCGGTGATGTTGAAGCACACCGGGCAGGTGTGCAGTTCCCGCTTGGCCGAGAGCAGCGCCCCCGCGAGCCGCTCGATGTCCTCCCGCGGCTGCTCGAACAGGTGAAAGGCGAGCCGCTGCGCACTCTTCGGCCCGATGCCCGGCAGGCGCGAGAGCTCCCGGATCAGGGCCACGAGGGAAGGCGGGTATTTCATGCCTCACCCCGCGCAAGGCGGGAGGCGGAAGGCGAAAGGCCCACCATCAGAAGCCGGGAATCCCCAGCCCGCGCGTCGCCTCCTGCTGGAGGGCGTCGGCCTTCGCGCTGGCGTCCTGAAGCGCCACGAGCAGCAGGTCTTCTAGGGCCTCCACGTCGCCCGGGTCCACCGCCCCCGGCTCGATCTTGAGCCCCGTCACCTTGCCGTGTCCGTTCATCGTGACCGTGACGAGCCCGCTCGCGCTGCCCTCCACCGTCTGCGCGGCCAGATTCTCCTGAATCTTGGCGGCAGCGGCCTGCGCCTGCTGCATCTGCTTCATCAGCTTCTTCATGTCCATAACCCACCCATTCTACCGGGCCTGGAGGTCATGGAACGTGGGTTATGGGGGCGCCCCCACACCTTCTTTCCCTGCTTTCCCTGCGAACGACCGGTCCCAAGGCACCCGCCTCAGAGCGCCGCCGCCTTCGCCCCCTTCGCCCGGCGGTAGAGCTGCGCGGGCCGCCCCACTCCGCTGCGCCGCTCCCCGCTGGCGACGAGGAGGCCCTGCGCCAGGATGCGTTTGCGGAAGTTGCGCTTGTCGAGCGAGCGGTCGAGAACCCCCTCGTACACCGTCTGGAGTTCGGGCAGGGTGAAGGCGTCGGGCAGGAATTCGAGGGCCAGGTTGGCGTACTCCAGCCGCAGTCGCAGCCGCCCCAGGGCCCGCCCCAGGATCGTGGCGTGGTCGAAGGCGAGGGGCGGCGGACGGTGCGCCGGGAACCAGTCGGCCCCCAGCGTGTGCCCCCCGCCCGTCACGCGCACGGTGCCGTGGGGCAGCACGGCGAGGTGCGCGACCGACACGATCCGCCCGCGCGGGTCACGGCTGGGCTCCCCGAAGGTGTAGAACTGCTCCAGGTGCCGGGGTTCGAGTTCCACGGTCGTCTCGGTGCGCAGCTCGCGCAGGGCCGCCTCGTGCAGGGCCTCGCCCGGTCCCACGAAGCCGCCCGGTAACGCCCAGTCGCGGGCGTGGGGCAGTTCCCCCCGCTGAACGAGCAGCACGCGCAACTCCCCCGCGTGCATGGCGAAGGCCGCCACGTCCACGGCCAGGCCGACCTGCGTGGCCTGCGGCGGCAGCGAGAGTGTCCCCATGACACGAACTGTAGGCTTCGTGTTCCGGGGACGTCAAGGAGTAAGTGTAGATGCCGCCGCCTTTGGAAAGGCTTCCACACGCGTTTTTACGTTCCATTAGGGGGAAGGTGGCTGGCAACTGGACGAGGCCCCAACGCGTCGTGAGACGCGCCTCTCCCCGAGGGCGCGGGCCGCGTGGTAAAATGCACTGTCATGCCAACCGAGGCGTGTGAGCCGTCTGCCCGCCAGCGTGTGGGGGACGCGCGGAGGTGATCACAATAGCGAAAGAACACAAGGTCAACGAGCAGATTCGCGTTCGCCAGATTCGCCTGATCGGCGCGGAGGGTGAGCAGATCGGGATTATCGACACGCGTGACGCCCTGAACATGGCGCGTGAGAAGGGCCTGGACCTGGTGATGGTGAGTCCGCAGGCCGTGCCGCCCGTCTGCCGTCTGCTCGACTATGGCCGGTTCCGCTACGAGCAGCAGCAGAACGAGAAGGAAAACCGCAAGCGCGCCCGCGCCCAGGAAGTCAAGGCGATCAAGTTCCGGGTCAAGATCGACGACCACGACTTCGACACCAAGACCGGGCATGTGCGCCGCTTCCTCGAAGAAGGCCACAAGGTCAAGGTCACCATCATGTTCCGTGGCCGCGAGCGCACCCACCCCGAGCTCGGCGAGCGCATCCTGCACCGCGTGGCCGATACCCTCTCCGATATCGGCGCCCCGGAAGGGATGCCCTCCATGATGGGCATGGACATGAACATGATCATGGCCCCCAAGGCGGCTCCGGCCCCCCGGCGCGAGGCGGCCCCCCAGGCCGAGTCCCCCCGCCCCGAAGCCGCCAACGCCTGACCTCCTTCCCGAGATCGGCGGCCCGCCCCCCCAGGTGGGCCGTCTTTGCTTGTGGGTGGGGGACCGCGGGTGTGAGTCACCTCACGTCCCGGCACGCTTTGTTTTGTAAAGTAGGCTAGGAGGTTCACCCATGATCAAGATGTACACGACGAGCTGGTGCCCCGACTGTCACGCGGTAAAGCGGGCCCTGAACACCAAGGGCATCGCCTTCGAGGAGGTCAACATCGAGCAGGACGAGCGGGCCGCCGAGTACGTGATGAGCGTGAACGGCGGCAGGCGCTCGGTGCCCACGCTGGTCAGCGGCGACGTGGCCCAGAGCCTGAGCGGGTTCCGCCCGCAGAAGCTCGACGCTTTCCTGGCGGCTGCCGGGCTGTAGGCAACATCACGTCGAAGAGAGCGGGCGGCTTCCAGTCGGGGCTGCCCGAGCCCTGTTTTGACCGTGGCGCCCGGCTCTTCTGGCCGAGGGTGAGGCAGACTGAGGCTGTGATTGCCGTCACCGTCCGCTTCGCGACACCCGCCGACTTCCCCGTCCTGCGCCCGATGCTGCTCGACCTGGGCTTCGTGGAGGACGGAGAGGGCCGCTTGCTCGGGTACGCCGCCGTCCACGATCTCGGCCCTCACCTGCGCTCCGGCAACTCAGGCCGCACGGCCAAACTGGACGACCTGTAGACCGTTCCCGAAGCGAGAAGGCAGGGGGTGGCCCGCGCCCTGATGCGTGCGGTGGAGGACTGGGCGCGGACCCGGCCCCTGCGCCCTGCGGTACGTCTTCTGGTACGCGAACGACTCCAGCGCCGGACCCGCCTACGAGCGGATGGGCTATTCGTCGGCAGACGCCGGACAGGAGGGCTACCGCTTCTTCGAAATCGACTTTGGCGACCCGGGCACCCGTACCCCTCACCCCCTGCGCGGCTCGTAAGCGTCTCGGCGGGTTGCCCCCCGTCCGCCCCGCCCGCTATCCTGCCCCCATGTGCGCCCTGCCCCCTCACTCCGGTCTGGTGAGCGGTGGCATGGGCCCAAGGCGAATGCCCCACCTGCCCGGTCGAACCACGCGAACTCCCGGCGCCTGAGAGCCTGTCTCCCCGCTCTCAGGCGTTTTGCTGGAATTGCGTCCAGACCGGGCCTCTTCATGCCCTCTCAAGGAGCCTGCCCCATGCACGTCACCCTCCCCGACGGAAAACAACTCGACCTGCCGCAGGGCGCCACCGCCCTCGACGCCGCCCGCGCCATCGGCCCCCGACTCGCCCAGGACGCGCTGGCCGCCTCCGCGAACGGCGACCTCGTGGACCTGATGACGCCCCTGCCCGACGGCGCCAGCGTCGCTCTCATCACCAAGAAGAACCCGGCGGACGCCGCCCCCGTTTTCCGCCACTCGCTCGGCCACGTGATGAGCCAGGCGGTCGGCGAGTTCTACCGCGCCAGGGATTACGGCCCCCAGGCGGTCAAGCGCGGCGTCGGCCCCGCCATCGAGAACGGCTGGTATCAGGACTTCGACCTCCCCGAGCCCCTGCGCGAGGAGGACCTGCCCGAGATCGAGCGAATCATGCGCGAGATCATCGCCCGCGACCTGCCCTTCTCCCGCCGCGAGGTGAGCAAGGAAGAAGCCCTGGCGCAGTTCGCCCACGACCCCTACAAGGGGGAACTCATCCGCGACCTGCCCGAGGGCGAGCCCATCACCCTCTACCAGCAGGGCGACTATGTGGACCTGTGCCGGGGGCCGCACTTTCCGAACACGGGCAGGCTCCCGACCGCCTTCAAGCTGATGAGCACCTCGGGCGCGTACTGGCGCGGGAACGAGAAGAACCCGATCCTCCAGCGCGTGTACGGCGTGGCCTTCGCCACCCAGAAGGAGCTGGACGAGTACCTGCACAACCTCGAAGAGGCCAAGCGGCGCGACCACCGCCGACTGGGCAAGGAACTCGAACTCTTCACCATCGACCCCCTCGTGGGCAAGGGGCTGCCGCTGTGGCTCCCGAACGGCACGACCTTGCGCGAGGAGCTGACCCGCTTCCTGCGCGAGCGGCAGTTCGAGCGCGACTATCAGGGCGTCGTGACGCCGAACATCGGCAACCTCGACCTCTTCCGCACCTCGGGGCACTACCCCTACTACGCGGACAGCCAGTTCGAGCCCATCACCGTGGACGACGAGCAGTACATGCTCAAGCCGATGAACTGCCCCTTCCACGTCCGCATCTACGCGAGCAAGCCGAGAAGTTACCGCGACCTCCCGGTGCGCCTCGCCGAGTTCGGCACGGTGTACCGCTACGAGATGAGCGGCGAGCTGAACGGCCTGACCCGCGTGCGCGGCTTCACCCAGGACGACGCCCACCTCTTCGTGCGGCCCGACCAGCTCAAGAAGGAGTTCCTGGACGTGCTCGACCTCACCGTCCTCGTCCTGCGGACCTTCGGGATGAACGACGTGCGCTTCCGGGTGGGCACCCGCGAGCCGGGGTCGGACAAGTACGTCGGCGACGCGGCCCACTGGGAGCAGGCCGAGCGCGAGATCATCGAGGCGACGGAGGAGGTCGGCCTGCCCTACACGGTCGAGCCCGGCGACGCTGCCTTCTACGGCCCCAAGCTCGACTTCGTGGTGAAGGACGTGCTGGGGCGCGAGTGGCAGCTCGGGACGATCCAGGTGGACTACAACCTGCCCGAACGCTTCGACATCTCCTACACCGGCGAGGACGGGCAGGACCACCGCCCGGTGATGATCCACCGCGCGCCCTTCGGGAGCCTGGAACGCTTCGTGGGCATCCTGATCGAGCACTACGGCGGCGACTTCCCGTTGTGGCTGGCCCCCCGGCAGATCGTCCTGATCCCCATCGCCGACCGCCACAACGCTTACGCGGAGACGCTGGCGCGGGAGTTCAAGGCGGCGGGCCTGCGCGCCGAGGTGGACGACTCTACAAATCGCATGAACGCCAAGGTCCGCAACGCCGAGCTGAGCAAGATTCCCGTCATGCTCATCGTCGGCGACCGCGAGGAGGAGCGGCGCGAGGTCAGCGTCCGCGAGCGCACCCCGGAGGGGCACAGGGAGCGCAAGGGCGTCCCCTTCGACGAGCTTCTGGCCGAGTTGCAGGAGCGTTACCGCACACGCGCCTAAAGGGGATCAGAGGGAAGGGGGCCGTCCACGCCGGATGGTCCCTCTTCCTGTTTCGCTACGACCCGGCCCGTCCCTCCTCGGCCAGCACCGCCTTCAACAGGTCGGGCCGGTCTGTGATGATGCCGTCCACGCCCATGCGGACGAGGCGGCGCATCTCCTCCGGGTCGTTGATCGTCCAGACCTGCACGGCCACGCCCCGGCGGTGCATCGCGCGCACGAGACCGGGGGTGACGACCTCGATGCCGCCCGCCCGCACGGGCACCTGGGCCACGCGACCGGGCAGAGGAGCCAGCCGCGCGAGGCCGACCTTGCCCAGCAGCACCAGGGGCCGCAATTCGCGCTCGGTCATGCTCGTGACGACCTCGGGGCACTCGCGCCGGAACTCACCCAGTGCCCGGTCGCTGAAACTCGCGGCGATCACGCGGGAGGTGGCCCCGGCCTCCCGCAGCGCCCGGCAGAACGGCGCGGCGAGGCTCGGCGTCTCCTGCTTGAGTTCGATGATCAGGGGCGTGTTCGGAAACTCGGTCAGCACTTCCGAGAGCTGGGCCACCCGCACGCCCTGTCCGCGGTAGGGGTAGGGAAAGGGAAACGGCGGCCCACCCGTTCCGTTGAACGTGTACCCGGCGTCTGCCGCGAGCACCTGGCTCAGCGTCATCTCCGCGATCCGGCCCCGCGTGTCCGTCAACCGGTCGAGGGTGGGGTCGTGCGACAACACGAGCACGCCGTCGCGGGTGGCGTGCATGTCCATTTCCAGCATGTCCACGCCCAGCCGAGCGGCGTTCCGGTAGGCCAGCAGCGTGTTGCTGGGCCACAGCGCCTCGCCCCCCTGGTGCGCGATGTTCAGCGTGCGGCCCTGGATGAAGGGGTTGGGAGGGAGTCCGGCGGACCGGCACCCGCCCAGCAGCAGGGCCAACGCGACGAGCAGGAGGGGTCTCACGGCCTCAATCTATCGGCCCGGAACAAGCTTTACAGCCCCGGGGGGGCGTGCTAAGATTCCTTCCGCTGGCAGGAAGGTCCCTCCAGCCGCTCCACCCCACCTGCTCCACTGGGGCACAGCTCTTCCCGCCTGGCCCATCCCCTCCGGCAAGGCGCTGTAGCCAAGTGGTAAGGCAGAGGTCTGCAAAACCTCCACCACCGGTTCGAGTCCGGTCAGCGCCTCCAAACCCCTCACGCCAGACGCCCCATGACAGTTCAGCCCCGGTACAGACTCGTAGCTCAGGGGTAGAGCACTACCTTGACACGGTAGGGGTCAGCGGTTCAAATCCGCTCGGGTCTACCAGCAGAAGCGCCCCCACGGGGCGTTTTTCTTTTGGAGCCTGCACGCGGCGCCTCCGGAGGGCTCGTTTAACGCTAGATTAAGGTGTAGTCATGCTACCCGGTGCGGTGCCTCGCCGCGCGCTCCCCACCTCGAAAGGACCCCAGGATCAGCGCCATGACCAATCACGAGAAAACGTCCCGTCCCGACGGCCACGGTGCCCGCCGGGTGGAGGGCGAGCTTCATGCGCAGGCCGACGGGTGGACGCGTGAGCCGGACCTCTTCGGCGCGGCGCCCGTCGCCTCCTTCCTGCTCGATGCCCGGGGGCGGATCCGGGAGGTCAACGGGCGGGGCTGCGCGCTGCTGGGATTCACCCGCGAGGCCTTGGTCGGCGAGCCGCTGGGCCAGTTCGTGGACCCCGCCTCCCGGCCTCCCTTCGAGGCGCTGCTCGGGCGGGTGTTCGACGCTCCGGCCCTGCAACGCGACGAGGTGCGGGTGCTCGGGGCCGGGGGGCAGGCGCTGGACATGCTTCTGGACGCCGTGGCCCACGGGGAGGGCTGTTCCCTCGTCGCCACGGACGTGACGGCCCACCGGGAGGCGCTGCGGGTCCTTGAGAGCGGCAACGCCGACCTGAGCGGGCAGCTTCAGGAACGCACCGCCCGGGCCCGCGCCCTGAACGAGGAACTGGAGCAGGTGGTCGGCAGCTTCATCCAGCAACTCCGGGGCCCCACGGAACGGGCGATGAACGTCCTCGGCCTGCTGCGCCGCGCGCTGGGCACGCCGCCGGAGGGCGTGGGCCGGTCGCTGCTGCATATCGAGCGGGCCCTGCAACAGATCGTCGCGCTGTTCGAGTCGGTGGACCGTTACATGCAGGCGCGGGGACTGCGCGCGCGCCTGCGGCCCGTGGACCTCAACGCCGTGCTGCGCGAGGTTCTCAAGGACGTGCGGGCCCTGCTGCAAGGCCGCAGCGTCGAGATCACCCACGACCCCCTGCCGGTGGTGCAGGGCGACAGCCAGGCGCTGACCGTGATCCTCACCGAGTACCTCTCGAACGCCCTGAAGTTCACCCGCACCCGCGAGCAGGCCCGGCTGCACATCCTGGTCGAAGAAACCGAGGCCGCGTACCACATCGGCGTGCGGGACAACGGGGTGGGCTTCGACCCGCGCGGGCAGGAACGGCTTTTCCGGCTCTTCGGGCGCCAGCATTCGTCGAGCCTGTACGAGGGCTCGGGGCTGGGGCTGGCGGTGATCCGGCGCACCTGCGAGCGCTTCGGGGGCCGGGCGTGGGGCGAGGGCCAGCCCGGCGAGGGGGCGACTTTCTGGTTCGCGTGGCCCAAGCGGCCCGTCGTGCTGGAGTAGGGACCCGGGGAGGGGGCGCTCCTTCCCCCCGGCTTCACCCCTCCCGGTCGAGCGCCTCCACCGCCCGCTCGCTCCAGGCCCGCCCGGCGTCGCCGCCCCACAGCAGCCACGCGATGTACCCGCGCGAGGGCTTGCCCGTCTCCTCCGTCTCGTCCAGGTTGTCGTGGGCGTGGCGGGGGAAGTACTGGGCGATGTGCCGCACCTCCTCCTCGGTGACCTCGCCGCCCCGGGCCAGCCGCTCGGCCATCTCCTCGCCGACCTCGGTGCCGCCGTAGCCGTGTTCCTCCCGCAGGTGCAGGCCCTTGCGCGCGTTCTCCTGCACGTCTGCCGGAATCGTCAGGTCCGCTGCTCTTTTCGCCATGCCCCACCCTGACGCCCGCCTCCCGCCGTGTCGGTAGCGCCTCACCCTATCGGAAGGCTTTACAGTCCGGCCATGACTGGCACCGCGCTCGACGCCCTCGACCACCGCGTCCGCGAGGCGCTCAGACGCGAGCCCCGTGTCTGGCACGCCCTCGCCTACGGCAGCCGCATTCAGATGGACACCCAAGGCCTGCCCCTCTCGGACCGCTGGAGCGACCTGGAGTACTGGGCCTTTCTGGCGCCGGGGGAGACGCTCGACCCCTTCGCCTTTCTGGAGGCGCTCGTCCCGGTCGCGCTCGCGGTCGTCAACCCCTTCGGCACCCCGAATGTGGTCCTTCCCGACCTCACGCGGGTGGAACTGCACGCCGTGCCCCGGGGGCGGCTGGAGGAAGTCGCCGGGTGGTCGAACACGGGAGACGACCCCGAGCGGATGCTCCTCAAGGACCGGGACGGTCAGTTGCGCGGGGCGCTGGCGCGGCGGGCGGCCTCCCCGCCCTTCGAGACCACCCTGCCGGGGCCGCAGGCGGAGTACGACGGGGTGCTGCACGGGCTGGTCTTCGGCTCGGCGGTACTCGCCCGGGGCGAGGAGCTGCGGGCCTGGGACGCGCTGTTCTGGGTGCGCGGCGGGCTGCTGCGGCTGGCCCGCGCGGCGCAGGGCGCTCCCCCAACCGCCCAACCCCGCGCGCCGGGCGGAGAGGGACCTCCCGGAAGGCTGGCTCCGGGCCCTGCGGGGGACGGTCTCGGACGTGCGGGCCCCGGAGGCGTACCGCCGCGCGCTGGCCCTCTCGGGCGCCCTCGCCGGGGTGCTCGCCCTCGACCCGCGGCCCCCGGTGAGGGAGGCCCTCACCCGGCGGCTGGCCTCCCTCGCCGGTCCCGGTCGCCCCGGGCCCCATCTGTGAGACCCTGTGAATCCGCCGTGAGGGGGCGTTTCTCCACCTTTGCGCTCCTGGAGGGCGTGAAGGCCTTCACAGCAAGTCGGGCGTTTCGGGGGGTATGCTTGAGTTTGTGGTCAATGATACATCTCGTCCCGCTCGCGCCCGCAGTCCCGAGGAAAAGGGCCAGCGCCGCGACGACATCCTGCGCGCCGCCGAACGGCTCTGGGCCAAGACACCCTACGCCGAGCTGAGCATGAACCAGGTGGCGCGCGAGGCCAAGCTCGCCAAGGGCACCCTCTACCTGTACTTCGACACCAAAGAGGAGATGTTCTTAGCCCTGCTGACCGGGCACCTCCAGGGGTGGCTGGGCCACCTGACCGCGCTGCTCGACGAACGTCGCCCCGGCACGCCCGGCGAGGTGGCCGACGTGCTGATCGCCTCGGCCCAGGGGTACGGGGAGTTGCGGCGGCTGCTGATCCTGCTCGGCACGGTGCTCGGCCAGAGCGAGGGGCTCGACCTCACCCTGAACTTCGGGCGCGAGGTGCGGCGGATGCTTCAGCCCGTCGTGGAGCGCGTGCCCCTGCCCCCCGAGGTCACCCTGCGCGTCCTGATGCACACCTACGCCCTGAGCGTCGGCTGGCAGCACGCGACCGAGGAGAGTTTCGCCACCGACTTCGTGCGCCGCCAGCGCGACATCGCCTTCCTGGCCCCCCGCTTCGAGCCGGAATTCGGCCTCGCCCTGCGCGCCGTCGTCGAGCGGCTCGCCGCCGAAGGGTAGGCCGCCGCCGAGCCCCGGGCCCGGTATCGGCATCCCTTCGTGACCGGTCACAACCGCGCTGGGTCGCGGGTTTCGCGGGCCCCGACACCGGGGGCGGTACTTCTATCCTTACCGCGCGGTCAGGGCGTTGGTAGACTGGCGGTATGACCGCCGCTCCAGGCGCCCCACGCGGCCAGCCCAAGCTGATCTTGTTCCTGACCATCTTCGTCGCCATGCTCGGCCTGAGCGTGCTCTTCCCGATCATCGCGCCGCTCGGGCGGCAGCTCGGGCTGAGCGAGACGCAGGTCGGGTGGTTTTCCACGGTCTACAGCCTCGCCCAGTTCGTCTTCGCGCCGATCTGGGGCAGCCGCAGCGAGCGGGTGGGCCGCAAACCCGTCCTGATCCTGGGCCTCGTGGGTTTTTCGCTGAGCTTCGGCCTGTTCGGGCTCTTCGCCGCGCTGGGGGTCCGGGGCGTGCTGACGGGCACCGCCCTCTTCGCCCTGCTCGTCGCGGCCCGGCTCGTCGGCGGCCTGCTCTCCAGCGCCACCCTCCCCACCGCCCAGGCGATGATGGCCGACCTGAGCTCCGAGAAAGACCGGGCCGCCGCCCTGGGCCTGATCGGCGCGGCCTTCGGGCTGGGGGTGGTGTTCGGGCCCGCCATCGGCGCGCTGCTCTCGGGATTCGGACTGACGGTGCCGATCTTCTTCAGCGCGGGGCTGGGGCTCATGACCGCGCTCGCCGCCTTCCTGACCCTGCCGGAGACGCGCCGGGCGGGGCAGGCGAGCGCCGCGAGGGGCGACCGCCGGGCGCTGCTGCGCCACCCCGGCATCCTGCTCTTCCTCGCCGTGAGTGCGCTCTACACGCTGGCGAGCGTGGGCATGGAGCAGACCATCGGCTTTTACGTGCAAGACACCCTGCGCCTCGACCCCTCGCAGACCGCGCGCACGGTCGGCCTCATGCTCGCCGTCTTCGGCTTCGTGGCCGCCGCCGTGCAGGGGGGCGCGATCCGGCCCCTGAGCCGCAGGGTCGCCCCCGGCCCCCTGATCACCCTCGGCCTCGCCATCATGGGCGCGGGCATGTTCCTGCTGCCGCTGACCTCGACCTTCTGGACGATCACCGCCGCCCTCGCCGTGATCGGGGTGGGCAGCGCCATCCTGGGCCCCAGCCTGAGCGCCGCCCTGTCCCTGAGCGTCGGCGCCGACCGTCAGGGAGCGGTCGCCGGGCTCAACAGCAGCGCCCTCGCCCTGGGCCGCATGACCGGCCCCCTGCTCGGCACGGGTCTCTACCAGAGCGCCGGGCACGCCGCCCCCTACCTCCTGAGCGGCGGCGTGCTCGCGGCCCTGCTCGTGTGGACGCTCGTGGCCCGGCCCGAGGTGCGGCGGGCGAGCGCGTAGGGAGAGCACTCAATGGTGAGGAGGGACGCCGCCTTCACTCCCCACCGCTCATCCCCCCTCTCTTCCTCCTTCCCCTATCCTGCCCCGGTGACCCTCCCGCCCCGCCCCACCTTCAACCCGGCCCGCGCGCTCGCCGTGCGCGTCCTGACGCGCGTGCTGGCGGGCGAGACCTTCGCGGCCCCGGCGCTCGACGCCGCGCTCGCGGACGCCCGGCTCCCGGCACGGGACGCGGGGCTCGCCACCCACGTCGTGTACGGCACGCTGCGGTACGCGCCGATGCTGGACGCGGCCCTCACCCCCCTGCTGCGGGGTGAGACGCACCCCAAGACGCGCTCGCTCCTCCTCGCCGGGAGCTTCGAGAAGCTGGTGCTGGGCACGCCCCCGCACGCGGTCGTCAGCGAGTACGTGGGGCTGGCCCGGGGCGCGCGGCTGGCTCCCTCGGGCCTCGTGAACGCCGTGCTGCGGCGGGTGGAGCGGCCCCCGGAGAGCGAGGAGACGCGCTACGCCCTGCCGGGGTGGCTGATCGGGGTCTTCCGCCGGGCCTACGGGGGGCGGGCGGACGCGGTGCTCGCCGACCTGCTCACCCCGCAGCCGCTGTGGCTGAGCCTCTCGGAGGCGGGGGTGAGGAGTCTGGAGGAGGAGGGCAGCGTGGTCGAGCCCGGCCCGGGCGGGGTCGACCGGGTGACCCTCTCGCGGCCCCTGCGGGAGACGGCGGCGTACCGGGAGGGGCAGGCGCAGCCCATCAACCCCGCCAGCCTCGCCGTGGTGGACGCGCTCGGGGAGGTGGAGGGCTCGCGGGTGCTCGACCTCGCCGGGGGGGCCGGGGTGAAGGCCGCGATGCTCGCCGCGCGCGGGGCGAGGGTGACGAGCGTGGACCTGATCGCCCGCAAGCACGACGCCGCCCGCGCGAATCTGAGGCGGCTGGGACTGAGCGCCGACTTCCTGACCCACGACCTCACCGCGCCGCTGGACGTGCCTCCCGCGCCCCTCGTGCTCCTCGACGCCCCCTGCACGGGCACGGGCACCCTGCGCTCGCACCCGGAGATCAAGCTGCGGCTGACCCCGGAGGTGGTGGGGGAGATGGCGGCGATGCAGGCGCGGATGCTCTCGAACGCGGCGGCCCTGGTCGAGCCCGGCGGCGTCCTCGTCTACAGCGTGTGCAGCGTGACCCCGCAGGAGGGGGAGGAGGTCGTGCGGGAGTTTCTCGCGGCCCATCCCGACTTCATTCCCGAACCTCTCCCCGAGCTGGACCTCCCCACCGTGCCCGCCGGGGCCGGGGTGCTGACGGTGGCGGAGGGGGGAATCGACGGCTTTTTCATCGCGCGGATGAGGAGGGGGGTGGTCGCTTCGGCTTCGTGAGGGGGTGACAGCGTGGGGGCAGGGCGTCTTGCTGCGGTTGGCCCCCACCCCCCAGCCCCCTCCCCCCCGAGGGGGCAACGTCTCCGCCGCGCGGGGCGGCCCGCGCGTTGACGCTCAGTTCTTGACGTGTCTCTCCTCTGGGTGGAGGGGGAGCGGCGCTGCGCTGGGCAAGGGCACGCGGGCGGCGCGGCTGGACGTTTTCTTCTGAACACAATGTTGGATCCTGTCGCCTCCCATCTGCGGGCCCACCGTCTCGCTGCGCGAGCAAGGCGGGGCCGTGGGCCAGGAGCGTTCACTCTCTGCCACTGATGGGGCGTCCGGAGAGACGTTTTGAACAGCACAAGAGCTTTAGGGTCTTCTCTCCCTCTCCCCTTGCGGGTGACTCGGAGACCTGCTCGCAGAGGCCGGGGTTCGTGGAGCTGTGCGGCGCAAGCGGCGTCGGCACCACCTGTCGGACTTCCTTCACCTGCCGGGACAGGGCAGCGGATGGAGGCTTGTCCCCCCGCCCCCGGTCCCGCTTCTGGACTCCCCTTATTCCGTGCCCAGCGCCGCGTCGAGCGCGACCTCGATCATCTGGTTGAAGGTCTGCTGGCGCTCCTCGGCGGATGTCTCCTCGCGGGTGACGAGGTGGTCGGAGACGGTGAGGACCGTCAGAGCCCTGACCCCGTACCCCGCGGCGAGAGTGTAGAGCCCGGCGGCCTCCATCTCGACGGCAAGGACGCCGTAGCGGGCCCAGAGCCTGAAATGCTCGGGGTCGTCGTGGTAGAAGGTGTCCGAGGACATGATGTTGCCGACGTGGGTGGAAAAGCCCCGTTCCCGCGCAATCTGGTACGCGCGCATCAGCAACCCGAAGTCGGCGATGGGGGCGAAATTCCTGGCCCCGAAGCGGATGTTGTTGATGTTGGAATCGGTGCAGGCGGCCTGGGCGAGCACGAGGTCGCGCACATGCACGCCTTCCTGGTACGACCCGCAGGTGCCGACCCGGATCAGGGTGCGGCAGCCGTAGTCCCGGATGAGTTCGTTCACGTAGATCATGCACGAGGCGATGCCCATGCCGGTGCCCTGCACGCTGACGCGCACGCCCCTGTACGTGCCGGTGTACCCCAGCATCCCGCGCACGGAGTTGTGCTGCACGGGATTCTCGAAAAACGTCTCGGCGATGTGGCGGGCGCGCAGGGGGTCGCCCGGCAGCAGGACGGTCTCGGCGATCTGGCCGGGCTCGGCGTTGAGGTGCACACTCATGGGAGACAGGCTAGCAGCCCCGGCCAGGCCTCACCCCCCCAGCAGCCTCAGCCAGCGGCCTCAGCACCGTTTGCAGCCCGCCGAAGGTCAGCTCCCGCGTTTTTCCATCGGGGAGGAAGGCCCGCAACTCCTCGTCCAGCCACGCCGCCACCTCCGCCGCCGTCTCGCGCCCCGAGTCCGTCGCGGCGATGGTGTTCGAGTGGGTGAGGAGGTAGGCCACGAGCGCGGGCCGGTCGAAGGGCAGCGGGTGGGTGAAGCGTTCCTCCGCGAAGGAGAAGCCCGCCTCCCGCGCCGGCGTCTCACCGAAGGTGTAG
Organism: Deinococcus planocerae; assembly: GCF_002869765.1. Taxonomy (NCBI): domain Bacteria; kingdom Thermotogati; phylum Deinococcota; class Deinococci; order Deinococcales; family Deinococcaceae; genus Deinococcus; species Deinococcus planocerae. Next base: position 32,517 of record NZ_PNOR01000040.1, read on the forward strand.
GGGTTGCGGGGCGGCGCCGGGTACCGTTCCCAGTAGGCATCCACGAAGTCGGCGAAGTCCTCGCGCCCCGGCATCCGGCCCAGGAAGAAGTCGTCGTAGAGAAAGAGCACCCCGCCCGGCCTGAGCGTCCGCCGCGCCTCGGCGAGAAAGGCGGCCTGGTCGAACCAGTGAAACGCCTGGGCGACCGTCAGCACGTCGAGGGCGTGGTCGGGGAGGGGCAGCCTCTCGGCGCTCGCCCGCGCGTAACTCACCCGGGGATGCGGCGCCGCGTGGGCCAGCATCACCTCCGAGACGTCGAAGGCGAGGACGCGCTCCACCACCTCTGCGAGGGCCACGCTCGACAGGCCGGTGCCGCAGGCCACGTCGGCGCCCAGCGCCCGCCCTTCGAGCATGGGAGCGAGGCGCGCCAGGAAGAGCGGGTGGAAGAAGGGCCGCCCGGCGGCGTAGCGGGCCGCGCCGCCTTGGCCCAGAAAGGGGTTGGCGGGTGAGGTCACGGGGCCACGATACGCCTGTTCCCGGCGTCCTTCCGGTCCGTCCTCGGTCTACACGCTGATCAACCCGAGGTGCACTCCGCGCGCCACGGCTCCCGCGCGGCTCTGCACGCCCAGCTTGGAGTACACGGCCTGAACGTGGAACTTGACCGTGCTCTCGCTGACGCCAAGTTCGCGGGCGGCGCGCTTGTTGCTCAGGCCCTCGGCGAGGAGGGAGAGCACGTCGCGCTCGCGGGGGGTGAGGGTCACGCCCCCGGGGTCGGGGTCCTCCGACTCGTCCGGGGCCGCGGGCATGTCCTCGGGGGGGAGGGCGGCCAGCCCCGCCGCCGCCGCGAGCACGCCCGCGAGGAGTTCGGCAGGTGTGGCGTCGGTGCCCAGGGAGGCCCAGCCGCCCGGCGCGAGGTCGCGGAGCGTGCCCACCCAGGCGCGGGAGCCGAGGGCCACCACCCCCGCCGCTCCCTCCAGTTCCGCCGCCAGCGCCCCCGGGTCGGCGAGCCAGGCGTCGTCCACGACGAGCACGTCCGCCTCCTCCCCCTCCGTCACCGCGAAGCCGAAGTCCCGGAGCCAGGCCGCCACCCCCGCCGCCAGCGCGGGCGAGCGCAGCGCCACGCGCACGGACGGATGGGGGTGGGCGGGCATACCCGATGGTAAGGGGAGGCTCAGCGCTCGCCGACCGTGAGGGTCACGTCGGTTTCCTCGCCGCCGCGCAAGACGCGGGCGGTGACGGTCTGCCCGGCGAGGTCCCGGACGCGCTCCAGCAGCTCGCGCGGGTGGCGCACGCCCTCGTCGCCGAGCGCGAGGAGGATGTCGCCCACCCGGAGCCCGGCCCCCTGCGCGGGGCTGCCGTCCTCGACCTGCACGACGGTCAGGCCCAGCCGCCCCCGGGGCCCGCCGCGTTCCCAGCGGCCCCGCCCGCCCGGCCCACGG